>JAZUBJ010000101.1:0-19195 GCA_045638445.1 Bacilli bacterium
ATAGTTATGGATAATGCAATCATAGATGTTAAAAATATTAAATATAGACTTGGTACTAGTAGAGAGAATTTTTTTAATTTAAATTTCTTACAGTTTATAAAAAATGCTAAAGACAAAATAATATTTATTACAACTAAATATGTATTTTCAGGTGATAATATAGATAATGCTGTTGTTACTACCGAAGATATAGAACATAAAATTATATATTTTTTTATATTACTCATTTATATTACCTCCAATTTTATTTAGTATATTTTCAATCATTATAATTTCACTTTGTTTACTTAATTTATAATCTATATTTGTTCTGCTTCCTTCAAAAACTTTTCTTGTAAATATGTCCTTTATACCTAGTTCGTAATCAAAAACTTTTTTATTTACTTGGTTATCAATAAATGATGTTGAGTTTAGTGCAAAATATGGTATGTTCATACTATTTAATTCTTCTTTACTAATATTACATTTATTTGGTATTTGATTGCAGAATTCTAAAAATGATGGACCCTCCCAATATATTTCATGTATTTTTTTATATTCTACCATTCCATTAAATGATGTAGTTTCATATGCTTTTATCATATCGTTTAGTAAAGATTTACATGAATTTTCTTCTAGATTATTTATTTCATTTTTTAATTCTTTTATTTTTTCTATATTTTCACTGCTATCTATTAATTCTATTGTTTTTTTCATTCCAAACATATTAATTATAGTTAGAATTATTATGCTTATCATATATCCTATTAAAAAATATTGAATTAGATTTTTAAATTTTTCTCTCATATTATCACCTATTATTATTATATCAAAAAAAAAGATACTTTAAAGTATCTTTTATTCTAAGTATAAATTAAATATTCTAATGTAGTTTTGACTTGCGGCATTATTTCCAAATAATCCGAAACCTACTACATATGATCCATTCAAACTTGATATATTCATAGTATAATCTTGAGTTTTATTTCCTGTTTCATATTCTGTAAATTCGTGATTTTTTACAATATTATCATCCCAACTGCTTCCAGCTGATGTTTTTACTTTAAATGAACCACCCATATTCATTGTTCCTTCGTCAACTTCTCCATCAAAAACTAATTTAGTAAATCCTGAAAAATTAATTTTATTTTTTGTATAAACTGTACCTGAAACATTCATCCAGTTATCGTTAGTCAATTTTATTCTATTTGAACCATAATCAATATCTGGACTCTCTCCAAAATATCCTGCTAGATAATGGCTGTATCCTTTCCATCCACCTGTAAGTGATGTTTGATCTTGTCCATCTTTAACTAAATACACTCTGTCTGACTTCCATTGAGCAGTTAATGTGGTTGATGCATTTGCTGTATATGTTCCTCCTGAAGCGTAAGTTGTTCCATTTGATGCTTTCCATCCATTAAATGTATAACCTGTTTTTGATGGTTTTGATGTAGTTAATGTTAAATTAGTTCCACAATATTTTGTTTGTGATGATGGTGTACCTGTACCACCATTTGCATTATAAGTTATTGTGTATTTTTTTAACGTTGGACAACTTGATGATCCAGCAGTATTTGTGTAACATGAATCACATGTGTCGCAACTACTTGTTTTTCCATAATAAACTTTATGTGATGTCTTAAATTGACCAATCGGACAATTTGTTGGTGTTGATGTATTTTCTGTTGCTATGTATTTTCCATCAGGCACTATAATATAACATTTACCAATTCCTGCGGCTAAAGGATCTGATGTATATCCCGGTGGACAAGTTGTACAATTTGTAGCACCAGCGTCACTATATGTTCCTGATGTACATGAATCGCAATCGAAATCTCCATCATTATTATATGTTCCAGCCCCACATGATTCCCATACTGCAAATAGTGTTTTTTCTCCGTCTTCATCAAATGATAAATTTTTCACACTTGCTTGATCTTTATATTTTACTGTTGTAGAGGTTGATGAGTCAGACCATCCTTTGAATATACTACCGTTCTTTTTGCATTGTACAGCATTTAATTTTTTACTAACATCTACTGTATGATTACTAGATGGTGTACTTCCAGTTCCTCCATTACAATTGTAACTTATTGTATAATCATGAGCTTTCATTTTTAAATATAATGTTGATTCACTCTCTGACATTTGAGTACTTTCTATATTTCCAAATTCGTCTATTATTTGTTGATTTAATCCTTCATCTTTATAGTATCCCTTAAATGTATATCCTTTTTTCTTTGGGATTGAATCTAATTTTTTTATTTCTGTTATACCTTCATCTCTAAAAAACATATCTTTATTTTGTGCTAAATAAAGTGTTGTTGGAGATGTATTTGGACTGCATCCTTCACATTTTTGTAGTGTTTTTGCATGAGTTTTATGTTTGAAATCAATTTTACATATTGTATTATCTATAATATTATTTTTGATTGTAAATTCATTATCATTTTCTTCCAAATATATTTTACATGTTGTTTTATGATATTCAAAATCATTGTGAACACATGCATAAAATTTTGATTCAATATTACCATATTTTTGTACAACTAGACTTTCTTCTCCATCTTCAAGACTGTCACATGGTACGTGTGATAATGTACCCCTATTTTTATTTGTTGATTGTACATTTACTGTTAATACTTCTATAAAATACCAAGGATTATTTTTTGTACCTGACCCTGCTACTTTTGTTTCATTTTTTACATAATTTGTCACTCTAACATCTGTTTTATCTGTTAATTCTTTACTTGTTAGCATATATCCAATTACATAGTTTTGCTTATTACTGTGTTGCGATAATGTCCAATATTCAAGTCCTGTTGCTAAGTATGATGAACCATGAACATTTGTTATTTCAAATTCATCTTTACTTAAAAAACCACCTTTTTTAAATCTTAGGGAGTTTATAATCTCGCCATCAGCAAAATCATATGGCATATTACTAGTCACTAAGTAATCATGATAGTTTTTAAATTTACTTGCATATTGATTTGCTTTTGGTATTCCTCCTTCATATGTTGTTAGCGCTTTTGTAAATATCGGAATATATAATAATGTTAAAAATAATAAAACCTTAATACCTTTTTTCATATTTTCACCTACTATGTATTATTATATCATTAAAATTCTTTTTTCACATTAAAAAAGATGATTATCATCATCTTTTATTTATTTCTTAATATTGCGTTGTGTTTTTTACATACATTTTCAATTATTTTGTTAAATGCTTCTGTTACTTCTTCATCAGTTAGTGTTCTTTCATTACTTTCAAAATATAAATTATAAGCTATAGATTTTTTATCTTCTTCTATTTTATCTCCTTCATAATAATCAAACACTACAACATTTTTAAGTAGCTTTCCTCCACCTTGTTTTATACTTGCAATAACTGAATCACATGTTGTTTCTTTAGATAAAACAAACGCTACATCTTTATACATTCCAGGAAATTTAGTCGTTTCTTTGATTTTTATTTTTCCTACTCTATTTTCAAATAAAGTATCTAAATTAATTTCCATTACATATATTTCATCTTTTGTTAAAGATGGGTGTACTTGTCCGAATAAACCTACTATTTTTCCTGAAACATTTATATATGCACTTTTTGTTGGATGCATTTCTTGTGGGAAATTTCCAAGTACAAATGAATATCTTCCTTTATATCCTAAATTATCAAGTAAATCTTCTACGATTCCTTTCATTGTATAGAAATCATATTTTTCTCTATTTAATCCTTCTGTGTATTCACCAGTACATAAACACGCAAGCTTCTTTTCTTCAATATATTCTGAATTAATTAAACTGAAGCAATTTGCTACTTCAAATATAGCCATGTCTTTAGTTCCACGTTTTTTATTATAGTCAAATACTTCTATTAATGAAGTTAACATACTGTGTCTTAAAACTACTCTTTGTTCATTCATTGGATCAAGTACTTTTATTAATCCAAATTCATCATTAGTAAATTTAAATACATCTTTTACATCTATTAGAGAATATGTATATACTTCACTTAATCCTAAAGATGACATCTCATTTTTTACTGTTCTTATTTTTTTATCAAATACTGGTTCTACTGTTTCAAATACTGGAAGTGTACTTCTCATATTATCTACTCCATATACTCTTCCAACTTCTTCTATTAAATCTTCTTCAATTGATATATCTATTCTTCTTGTAGGAACTAATACTGTAAATTTATTTTTTGTACATTTTACATCGAAATGTAATTTATTAAAACAATCTTTTACTTCTGTTGTTGTTAATTCATAACCTAAAATGCTATTTATTTTTTCTAATGTAATTTCGATTGTTTTATTTTCTCTTGATAAAGTATTGTATTCAATCATACCACTCATTACTTCACCATGTGCTATATCTTCTAACATATTACATGCTCTTTCAATAGCCATATAACATCTATTTACATCAAGTCCTTTTTCAAATCTAATGCTTGCTTCACTTCTTAATAATTTTTTAGATGTTTTTCTAATATTAATTGGATTAAATATAGCACATTCAATTGCAACATTTTTAGTATTTTCATCTATTTCAGTTGAATATCCACCCATTACTCCGGCTAGGCCAATTGCGTCTTTACCATTTGTAATAACAATATCTTCTTCAACTAAAATTCTTTCTTGTTCATCTAATGTTACTAGTTTTTCTCCATTTTTTGCGTTTCTTACACCAATTGTATTTCCTAATTTATCTGCATCATAGAAATGAAGTGGTTGTCCTGTTTCAAGCATTACATAATTTGAAATATCAACAACATTATTTATTGGTCTTATTCCACATGCAATAAGTCTATTTTTAATATAAATTGGACTTTCTTCTATTTTTATATTTTTAACACCTTTTAATAAGAAAGTGTATGCATTTGGTGTATCTACCTTTAATGATAATTCATTTTTTATATTTTCTTTTGTTTCATTATAAGATAAATCTGGTTCTTTTACGTCTTCACCAGTTATTGCTGCACATTCATATGCAAGACCTAACATACTTAATAAATCGCCTCTATTTGATGTTAATTCAAAATCTATTATTTCATCATCTAATTCTAAGAATTTAATTGGATTTTCTCCTACTATTGCTTCTTCTGGTAATTCGTGTATTCCTGCAATATCTTGTTCTGTTAAAAATTTATTATCAAGACCTAATTCTTGTAATGAGCAAAGCATACCATTTGATTCATGTCCTAATATTGTTGATTGTTTAATTTTAAAATCACCTAATTCACATCCTACAAGTGCTACTATTACTTTAATCCCTTCTCTTACATTAGGAGCTCCACAAACGATATTTAATACTTCTGTACCAATGTCTACTTTACATAAATGTAAGTGGTCACTATCTGGATGATTTATACATTCTATTACTTCACCAGTTGTTACTTTTGAAGCTTTTACTAATGATGAAATACTTTCATATTCATTCCCTAATTTTAGCATTCCGTTTGCTAATTCTTTGAAATCTATTTTATTTAAATTAGTATATTCATTAACAAAATTTTTACTTAATCTCATTTGTTATATCTCCTTTCTATCAAAGTTTCTTAAAAATCTATAATCATTTGTATATAAATCTCTTACTGTAATTCCATATTTTAAGCATGCAACTCTTTCAATTCCTGCTCCAAAAGCAAATCCTTGATATTTATTATGATCATATCCGCATCCTTCTAAAACATTTGGATGAACCATACCACAACCTAATATTTCAATCCATCCTGTTCCTTTACACATACTACATCCTTTTTTGTTACATTTAAAACATGATACATCTACTTCGTAGCTTGGTTCAGTAAATGGGAAGAAACTTGCTCTGAAACGAATTTCTCTATCATTTCCAAACATTTTTTTAGCAAATAATTCAAGTGTTCCTTTTAAGTCTGTAAGTGATATGTTTTCTCCTACCACAAGACCTTCTACTTGATGGAATTGATGTGAATGTGTTAAATCGTCATCGTCTCTTCTATATGTTTTACCTGGGCAAATCATTTTAAATGCAGTTTTTTCTTGTTTTGCTAACATATATCTAACTTGCATTGCACTTGTTTGTGTTCTAAGCAACATTTCTTCTGTTATATAGAATGTATCTTGTGCATCTCTTGCTGGATGTCCTTTTGGTACATTTAACATTTCAAAACAATATTCGTCTGTTTCGATTTCTGGTCCATCTACAATATCATATCCCATTGATAAGAACAAATCTTCAATTTCATTTCTTACAATTGTAAGTGGATGAAGAGTTCCTCTTTTTTTCTTTTTACTTGGTAGTGTAATATCAATTTTATCTTTTTCAAGTTGTTTATTAAGAGCTTCTTCTTTTATTGTTTTTATTTTATTATCAATTGCTTCATTTACAGTAGTTCTAAATTCATTTGATTTCATTCCTACTTCTTTTTTCTCTTCAACTGATAATTTGCTCATTCCTGCCATTATTTCTGTAAATTCGCTTTTTTTACCAATATATTTAGATTTTACATTATTAAGTTCTGTTTCATCATTACAATTATTAATTGCTTCAATTGCTTCTAATTTTAAACTTTCTAATTTTTCTATCATATTTCCTCCTCAAAATAAAAAGCCATGACTCAAGGGCGAATATAATCCGCGGTACCACCTTGATTCATGACTTATCATGCTCTTTAATTTTGTTAACGCCAAAATACGTTCTTTTATACATGAAGGTGAATTCATAAAGTTTACTTACTAACATTTCACCAAATTTGTTAGTTCTCTAAAAAGTAAATTGTTTTATTACTACTTCTTCACAAAAGATGCTACTATTTTAACACTAAAGTTAGTTAATTTCAATAACTTTTTTCTATTACATCTTCTACTTTTTCAAGTATTTCACTACATTTTACATATTCGGTAAACATAGAGTTTCTTAATTTAAATTCAAGTTCTCCTGTTACAAAACTTTGTCCTACTGTTATTCTAATTGGAATACCAATTAAATCCATATCTGCAAATTTAACTCCAATTGATTCTTTTCTATCATCTAGTAAAACATCAATTCCTTTTGAACTTAATTTTTCGTATAAACGTTTTGCATATTTAAATGTTTCAGAATCATTTACATTTGCTACAACAATACATACTTTAAATGGAGCTACACTCATTGGCCATAATATACCATTTCCATCATGATATTTTTCAACAATACTCGTTACACATCTGTCTACTCCTATACCATATGAGCCCATATGTACATAATTTGTTTCATTTTTTTCATCTACATATTTAAGTCCATAATGTTCACTATAATTGTCTCCTAATTTAAATATATGTCCTACTTCACTTCCTTTGTAAATTTTACATTTACTTCTACATTTTGGACAAAGAGATGTTTCATCAAATAATTTAACATCTGCATATTTTGTTACTTTAAAATCTTTTCCTGGACAGATATTTAGCCAGTGTTTATTTTTCTTATTACTTCCTACTACTGCATTAACTAAACTTTTTATTTCATTATCTGCAATTACTTCCATAGTACTATCAATTGGTCCTATAAAGTCCTCATGTGTTCCCATTCTTTCTAGTTCTCTAGAAGTTGGAATTTCTATATTAGTAGTTTTAAATAATTTTCTTAATTTATTTATATTAACTTCACTTAGACCTCTTAATAAAACCATTTTATATTCACCATCTACTTTGAATATTAATGATTTTATAAAGTAACTTACTGGTATTTCTAATACTTTACTTAGTTCTTCTATATCAGTTATACCATGTGTTGTTATTAGTTCTTTTCTATTTAATTTATCACTATATAATTTATATCCATTTTTACATGCTGCTTCTTCTATATTAGATGCAAATGTACAATTATTACATTTTACAACTGTATTATCACCGTGTTCACTTATAACTTGAAATTCTTCACTTGAAAGACCTTTCATATATAATGCATCACTTCTTACAACCATTGGATTTAGTCCCATTTTTGTAAATATATTTTTGAATGCCAAATACATTTTATCATAACTTATATCAGCACCACCATCATTTGCATCAAAACTATATGCATCAGCCATAATAAATTCTTTTTTACGAGATAATCCACATTTTAGATATTCTTCATCTCTATATTTTGTTCCGATTTGATAAAGTGTAAAATGTAGGTCTTTATAACTCATTATTTTATGTTTTGCTAGTTCTGCAAATAATTCTTCGCTTGTTGGACATAATGAATACTCTCTATTATTTCTATCTACTAGATTATACATTTCATCAGCAAACAATTCTTTTCTTCCTGTTTTATCAAATACACTTGAAGGCACTAATGATGGCATAACTACTTGACTGGCATTTATACTATCAAACTCTTCTTTTATTATTCTTTTTATATTTTCTACAACTTTATTTCCAAATGGTAAATAACTATAAATACCCCTATCATTTTTATAAATCATACCACTTCTTATTAGATATCTTGCACTTAATGTTTCTTCGTCTTTTGGAAATTCTCTTCTAGTTATAAAAAATGTATTACTTAATCTCATTTCCCTAAATTCCCTTCTCCAATAATATAAGAGATGATTTTTCTCTCATATGCATCATTATTTGTAAATCTAATACAAATATCACTTGTATTTAATGGTTCATCACTAAATGGATTTGAAAGTATTTCTTTATTTTCTTTATCTCCAACTAAATATCCTTGTGAAATTAATTCATTAACAGTTAATATATCGCAATATACTTTACATTCACTATCACCACTTCGTGACGTAAGTTTATATGCTCCGTCTGATGCTTTATCATCATCTTCGTTATATGATTTGCATAACTCTGCGCATGTTTTTGAACCTGATTCTGTTGAATATTTTCCTTTTGGATTTGTACAATCACATATGCATGGAACAGTACCTGCGCCTACACCCTCTTCAACTCTTTGTGGAATTTTATCAATATGTTTCATTCCGTATTCTAAGGCAGCACTTTTAATCATTGACACTTTACTGTCTAGAGTATTTTTTAAAACAACATTTCTTATCCCCATAATTGCGGGTGATGCTATTAATGTTAAGATACCTAAAATAGCTATTACTGCAATTAATTCAACTAAGGTCATACCCTTTTTATTCATAATTACACTCCTCTACTCTACATTAAAAAGTATATCAAATTTTACAAATAATAACAACAATAAATATTGAATTAAATTTAATAATATTATATAATTGATATTAGAATAAGGAGGGTTATCGATGAAAGAATTCGACTTTGAGAAAATTCCTATTGTAGAGATAGCCAATGAGATTCTTCTAGACGGTGTAAAAAAAGGTGCTAGTGATATTCACTTTGATCCTAGTAAAGAAGATTTAAAAATTAGAATGCGTGTTGATGGTACACTTTATGATTATTCTGTTGTACCTGGAGAATATAAGAGAAATATGGTTTCTCGTATTAAAATGATCGCAAGTATGAACATCATGGAAACAAGACTTCCACAAGACGGTGCTATAAAGAGTAAAATTGGAGATAGAATGTTAGACCTTCGTGTTTCTAGTTTACCTACCAATTGTGGTGAAAAAGTGGTTCTTCGTATCCTTGATTACTCAAAAAGTTTACAAGGTTTAGAATCGTTAGGTTTCTCTGCTGTTAACTTAGAAAAAATATTAAAAATGATTGCAATTCCAAATGGTATTGTTCTTGTAACAGGAGCTACTGGTTCTGGTAAATCTACAACTGTGTACTCTATATTATCAAGATTAAATACTCGTGAGGTTAATATAATTACTGTAGAAGACCCAGTAGAAATGGACGTTAATGGTATTAACCAAGTTCAAGCACAACAAGAAATTGGTTTAGACTTCGCTGCAGTTCTTAGAAGTATTCTTCGTCAAGACCCTGATATAATTATGATTGGAGAGATTCGTGACGGTGAAACAGCTAAAATCGCAGTTAGAGCTTCTATCACTGGACACAAAGTTTTATCTACAATTCACACCAATAGTGCACTTAACACTATTGAAAGACTTACTGATATGGAAGTTGAAAGATATTTGATTGGTACATCATTAAATGGTTGTATTTCTCAAAAACTTGCTAAAAAACTATGTCCTCATTGTAGAAAAGAAAGAACTCCAAGTGATTATGAACAAAGCTTATTTGAAAAAGTATTACATACAAGAATCGAAAAAATATATGATACTAACGAAGATGGTTGTGAAAACTGTATGAAAGGTTTCAAAGGAAGAATTTGTTTGGCTGAGGTATTATTAATTGGTGATGAAGTTAGAACAGCTATTACAAATAATGCTCCTAAAGAAGAAATGAGAAGACTTGTTTATGGTAAAGGTAGTACACATACCCTACTTGAAGATGGTCTTGAGAAAGTTGCTTTGGGTGAAACATCTTTCGATGAAGTATTAAAACTAGTTGATTTAGAAAATGACTTAGCTATTCATAATGATTTAAATGAGCAAGGTATAGAATTCAAGCCATTTGATGTTGAAAGTGCAATGCCTAAAAAAGCTGAAGCACCAAATCCTGCTCCGGCTAGTCAACCTGCAAATCCTGCACCTGTTAGTCAACCGGTTCAAACACCAAGTCCTACTCCGGCTCCAACTGCAGCTCCAGTTCAAAATGTTGCTCCGGTACAAAGTGTTCAACCTGTTCAGCCAGTTGTTGTTCAAGCACCTGCACCTGTACAAAGTGTAGCTCCTGTACAACCAGTTCAACCTGTAGTTGTTCAAGCGCCTGCACCTGTTCAACCAATAGCACCTCAACCTGCTGCGCCTGTTCAAACACAACAACAAATTCAACAACAACTTAGTGAATCACCTATTGATGTAACAAATTTAATACCGCATAATTAAGATAGAAATAATAATTTCTATCTTTTTTTAATATAATTTATTGGTGATATTATGTTTCAAACAAAACAAAATAATAGAATCAAATCAGTATTATATATATCAATATTAATTTTCTTTCTTATTATTTTAAAAGTTTTCTACATTCAAGTTCTTCAATACAATAAACTTAATAATTTAGCCAATGAATTATGGAATAGAAATTTAATTATTAAATCAAATCGTGGAAAAATATTAGATAGAAATGGAAGAACTATTGTAGATAATACAACTACATATGGTTTATATTTAATACCAAGTCAAATTAAGAATAAAGAAGATACTTCAAATAAATTATCAAATTTACTAAATGTTTCTTATGATGAAATGTATAAACATGTTACAAAAAAAACGTCTCTTGAAAGAGTTCATCCAGAAGGTAGAAATTTAAATGATGAAATAAAAGATAAAATTAATAGCTTAAATATAGATGGTGTTTATTTATTAAAAGAAAGTAAAAGAAATTACATTTATAATGATTTACTATCTCATGTTATTGGCTACACTGGAATAGATAATCAAGGGTTAAGTGGTATTGAACTTAAATATAATGATATTTTAACTGGTAAAGATGGTAATATTAAATATTATAGTGATGGTAAGGGAAATCATTTAGAAATTCCCGAATTATATGAACAACCTCAAGATGGTAAAGATATCAAATTAACAATAGATTTAGATATACAACTTTCTCTTGAAAATGAATTGAAAAATGCATATAAAAAATATAATGCTGATGGTGCTATTGGAATTGTTATGAAAGTTGATTCTGGTGAAATACTTGGTATTTCTTCTCTTCCTTCTTTTGAACCTAGTAATTATCAAAATTATGATGAAAAAATTATAAATAGAAATTTAGCTGTTTGGCAAAATTATGAACCTGGTTCTACTTTTAAAATTGTTACATTAGCTGCTGCTATTAATGAAAATAAGGTAAATATTTTTGAAGATACTTTTTATGATAGTGGTTCTGTTAAAGTAACTGGCGCTACCCTTCATTGTTGGAAAAGAAAAGGACATGGTTTTCAAACATATATTCAAGTTGTAGAGAACTCATGTAACCCTGGATTTGTAAATCTTGGACTTAAACTCGGCAAAGAAAAATTATTTAAGTATATTAAAGAACTTGGTTTTGGAAAAAAAACAGGTATTGATCTTAATGGTGAAGCAACTGGAATATTATTCAATTTAGATAAAGTAAAGGATTTAGAACTTGCCACCACTGCTTTTGGTCAAGGAATAAGTGTTACTGCAATACAACAAGTTTCTGCTGTTAGTGCAATAATAAATAATGGTAATCTTTATACACCTTATATTGTTATGCAAGTTGATGATAAAATTATTGATAAAAATTTAAAAAAAGATAATATTATTACGAGTGAAACAAGTTCTCATGTAAGATATGCACTTGAAAGTGTTGTTGCTAATGGTTCTGGGAGAAATGCTTATATAGAAAACTATAGAATTGGTGGTAAAACTGGGACTGCTCAAAAAGTTGGAGAAGACGGTAAATATATGACTAACAATTATATTCTTTCTTTTATTGGTTTTCTTAATTCTGAAAATCCTGAATATGTTGTTTATATTGCACTTGATAATCCAAAAGGTGTAACTCAATATGGTGGTGTCGTATCTGCTCCTATTGCAAAAAAAGTTTTTGAAAATATTATTTCAATTTATGATATAAAACCAAGTAATAGCGGTATTCCAAAGATTTATAAATGGGATGACATAACATATGTTACAATACCTAATGTTATAGGTAAAAATAAAAAAGATATCAGGAAAGAACTAAATGGTTTAAATATTCAATATGTTGGAGATGGAGACAAAGTAATTGATATTCAACCTGAGGTTAATAGTCGTGTTAAATTAAATTCAACAGTTAAAATTTTATTAAATTAAAAAAGAGGATTACTCCTCTTTATTTTTTTTCTTTTTCGATAATAGTGCTATTACTACTACTGCTACAACAACTACAATTAGTGCAACAGATACTAATACTATCGTTAAAATTGGACTATCTGATTTTTCTTGTGGTTCTATTTTTTCATCAACTGTTTTTTCAACAATAGTATATAATCCTTTATTATAGATATATTTTCCATTGTCAATTTTATATACTGCTGTTCCTGATGGTAAATTTTGTTCCTCTTTTGTTTCATTATTTAAAACTGTGATTTCCTTTTCTAGCACTTCTCTATCGTATAATGGACATTCTTTTTGGCAATCATGTTCTAATATTGCCTCTTTTGAACTAAAACTAATCCATCCTTCAATATTATTATATTTTACATATGCTAGTGATTTATTATCTCCTATCGTATAATATGTTATCTCATATATATCATACTTTGGTATTACTCCTACACTATTTTCTAATTTATATGTTTTATAAACTTTTAAATCATCTAGTGTTAGTAAAGCTAATTTTTTTTCACCCATTGTTTCTAAATATGTTTCTTTAGTGGCAAAATTACTATCATGTGATACTTCTACTAAAATCCAACCTTTTTTATTATTATATTCGATTTCATAATAATTTTTTTCACATAATCCGCTTATTTTACTTGAATTTAATTCTACTCCTTCTGGTATTGTCATAAGAACATCATTAGAATTTATTGATTTATAAACTTTTACTTCCTTTAATGTTAAAAATGACATGTTTGTTCCAGTAGTCTGACTATAATTACATTCTACAGCTTTTACATTTAATGATAATGTCAGTGTAATAACTATAAGTAAAAATTTCACTATTTTTTTCATATCTTCACCTATTGTATTTTTTTCAATAATTCATCAACCTTATTTGGAACTTTTCCAAATACGCTACGATTATTGCAACCTACTATTTCTCTATTTCTTAAACCTTTTCTCTTTTCAATATGTGTATCCACTTGTGTCATATTAGATACTTCTTTTTTGGTTTCATTTTCATATTCATGCCTTGCTTCTTTATTTCTGTATCTTGAGTACATAATATAATAAAACAATAAACCCGGTAATAAAAATACTATTTCATAACCATCTATTTCTACATTAATATATAAAAATATACAAAGAATCTCTATTAATATACTTACAAATAATAATTTAGTTTTATTAAGTGGTACACTTCCCATTACTTCTTTAGTTCTTGCATTTACTGCTACATAGTGAAGTAATTTTTTATTATTTTTTATTTCCATGTAACTATATAGCCATACAGGTAAAAGTGCTGACTTCCAATCTTCACCTTTGATATCAATTTTCTCTTCATCCCATCTTACACCTCTATCGTAAAATGTAAGAGATTCATTACATGCAAATTTTGAAATATCTTTTGATTGTTCTACTAATATTGGTTTAATTTCTGCAACATTAGCATCTCTTTTTTCTGATGTATATCCTTTTAAATAATTTGCATCCCATTTAACACAATTCACAATATCAAATGGCATTATTGCATTTATAACATTATTAGTATTATTATCATTTGTTACATCTAGTTTGTCTTTACTTGATTCTATAGTCAAGTCATCTATTGCTATATCAAAAGTTCTTTCAACATGGTATGCATCCGCATCATATCTTTTATCTGGATGTTCACTTGAACCACGATTATATTCTTTTAAAAGGTGTTCACCTTCTCCTTTTAATTCACAGTGCGCATTAACATCTACTACCATATATGGAAAATAAACTCCGTTTATGTTTTCAGTAGTAAATTCTTTCTTGAATTTTGTATTTGCAAAAAAACTTCTGCTTTTTACAAAATCTTCGATTGCTTTTCTTGCATCTTCTTTTGAAATAAAGAATGGTAAAACCATATCTGGTACAGCTCCATTTGGTACTTGTGAATTTAATGATAATACATTTCTACACCAGTGACATTTTCCTTGCAAAGCATCATTTGTATCAATTACTACTTCAGCTCCACAACTTTGACATTTCAATGTAATAATATTAGATGCATCAGCTTGTATGTCAGATGCTCCTGATGAAATTGTAGTTCCTTTTAAATTTTTTGCATCATTTTGTTCTGCTTTTTCAATTTTAAATTCATGTCTACAAAAATTACATCTTAATTTATCTGTTTGTGGTATATTTGAAATTTCTGTTGAACCGCATTTTGGACATTTGTTTTGTCCGTGTTCTTTTTCAGGTTCTGATTTTGAAACATTCGATGTATTTTTAACCTTTTTTTCTGTTTCATTGTTCATTATATATCACATCCAATTCTATTTTATTTTTATTAAATAATATGATTTGACACCTACTAAAAGTAGGTGTCATTCATTTAAAATTTACAATAAATTATAATCCTAATAATTGTTTTTTAACAGCATCATAATCTTCTTGAGTAATTGCTCCAGCATCTAATAATTGTTTCATTTCTAACAATTTTTTAGCCATATCACTTTGTGGTGCAGCTGCTTCTTGTGCAATATTTTGAACAGGTGCTTGTGCAAATCCTGGTTGATATGTTGATGGTGTTGGTTGTTGTTGCATTGCTCCCATCATTCCGTTAGCAGCTCCTACACCCATTCCCATGAATGCCATACCTGCTCCTCCACCATTTTCACCTGCTGATTGTACTCCACGAGCAACAGCTTGTTGCATAAATGAATTTCCACGAGCTCCACTTAATGCATCTGCTTTCTTAACATCACTCATTAATGCTTTTGTATCTTCATCGTACTCAATAGCTAAAATTGCAGTTTTTACAATTTCAAGTCCACGAGTTGCTTTCCATTGGTAAGCACCTTCAACAGCAGCAGCCATTGATTGAGCAAATCCGATTTGGTCAGCTTGAATTTTTGAAATTCTATTTCCTTTTGATGGATCATTTGTATAATTTGCAAATGCTGCTGATAATGTTCCAACTACTTCATTAAATAATTGTGTAGCTGCTTCATTATTCATATCATCAAAATCAAATACTGGTGCACCTGCTTGTAAATATTTAGCTGGTACAAAGTTTTTAACAAATAATAATGGGTCTACAATTTTTAATGTATATGTACCTCTTGTGATAGCTCCTACTTGAGTACCAAAGAATGCATCATCCCAATAAATCTCTGATTGTGTTCCAAATTTGTTGTTTGGAATTTCTTTTAAATTAACATAGAATGCTAATTGTTCTGAACCTGGTTGACCACCAAATTTAAATTTTTCCCAAGTTGATTTAATTGTTTGTCCAAAAATTCCATCTCCTGCAAACATTGATTGTGAGTTTGGATCTTCTGAATTCCAAATATATCCTCCTGGTTCTGCAATCATACCAGTTACAGCACCGTCTTGCATTGTAACTAATGCAGTTCCTTCTGGAACTACAATTTTACTACCATTTGAAATTATATTTTCGTTTCCTTTTGTATTTTCTCCTACTCCATTATTTTGTCCATATGGAACAGCTTGAAATACTGCAGCTGTAGCTGAAATTCCTTCTGCTGGTTTATAAAAATCTTTCCATTGATCAGCAAAAGTTGTGCTTAAAGCACCTGTAAACGCTTTAATAAATCCCATAATAATTACCTCTTTCTTTTTTTATTTTGTAGTCGTTTAGTATACTACTTTCATTTTAATTATAACATATATATTTAATTTTAGAAATTTTTTTCTAAAAAAAGAATGATATTTGTTTATCATTCTTTGTATTTTTTGTTTACCAAATTTTTTCTACAATATTTACATTTTGATATTTTATCACTTACTAAATTATCAGCTCCACAACTTGGACATTTAACATGATGAGTATTTCTTGCTTTTTCTTGTTTTATTTTCATTTTCATATCATTCTTACTAGATATTTCATAATCCATTTGCTCTAACTTATTTATATATTTAAAAATACCATTGTGTAGTTTTGACGATATTGTTGTTAATACGTATGATGATAGAATTAAACAAACTCCTAATATTATTAGTGATTTTGAATAATTAAGTATATCATATTCAAATAAATTTACAATTGTTACATATTCTTGTAAGTCATATCTATCAAATACAAATAGTAGCACACCTATTATTGTTAACGCTATTGAAAAAGATAATCTTTTATTTTTAAATGCTATTATTTTAAATATTGATAATATTATTCCAAGCAATGGAATAAAATACATAAATACTAAAACTACAGGTAAACTTGTTATTAATTTAATTACTATATTCATATACTAAAACGCTTTTCCTGCATATTTCATCATAGTTTTGTAAATTTCTTTTAGATGTTCTTTTTTTACATGATTCATATTAACAAATACTATTCTCATTTGATATCCACTATCCATAGACATTAATATTTCTGCACGACCAGGTTTAAATAAAATAGCACTTGTAGATATTGATGAGTATGGAATAATATGAATCTTTTTGTATGTACATGCTATATTTCTATCAAATAAAATCATAGTTTTATCAGTAAATACAGCATGATCTCTTGCTGTTTTATATCCAAGTAAAATCTTTTCTCCAGAAGATACATATTCTTTTGTGTACTCTGGTAATTTATCTATTTCTATTTCTTCTTTAAAATCAAAATATTTTGTTAACTCTTTAAATCTAGCATATGCCATATTAATTCACCTATCCTAACAAGATAATTTTATCATATATAAATTAAAAGAACAAATAAAAAGAGGATTTTCATCCTCTTATTTATTTTATTGACTTAAGAATTGAGCTAATCTTACTTTATATATTCTTGCATATTCTTTTCCGTCTAATTCATATACAACATAAATTGTAAATCTATCTGGTGTATCTGTTGTAAGTTTCATATTAACTGTTGTTGCTCCGTTTTTTACGTTTACAACAGTATCTTTTTTACATTCTGATTTGAAATGTTCTTCATCTACATATGAATTATCTCCAAACCATTCTCCCTTATGATATACAACTTTTTTAATTGTAACGCCTGAATCAGTATTTAATGTAATATTAAGATTATAATCACTTATTGGCCATAATCCTGAAAGTCTACTCATTTGAATTGTAACAAATTCATCAGTAAATTCTGTTTCTTCGTCTGTACTTGGAACAAATTCTACTCCTGTTATTTCAATTTCTTTTAATGTTACATTTCCAGCATTATCTTCAACATAAATTGTATAAACACCATTTACATTTACTACAATATTATTTCCTGATACTGTTTGAGAACTTGTAAATTCTTCTGCTGTTTTTGATCCAAGTTCATATTTAATAACTTTAATTCCGCTTCCTTTATCAGTAGCATTAATTGTTATTTTAGCTTCTTTATTTTCATTTTGTAATGTTGAACTTAGACTAACTTCAGGTGCTATATCATCTACATATGTAGGATATACATCTAAATTTTCTGTTACATTTTCAAATTCTTTATCCCAAGCAACAAAGCTATAACCTGTTTTACTTGGATTATTTTGTGGAGCTGTTGCTGATTGTCCATCAACAATTATTTGCTCACTTATAATTGTAGTGTTATCACTACTATAGAATTTAACTGTCCATAATGTTTGTTCACTATCAGCAATTCCATCATTATTGATATCAGCAGTAAATACAGCTTCATATTGTTGATCAGCAGTTGCTGGTGCAAGAGTTGGATTCCATTCTGCAAATACTCTACTATCACTATTTGTATCATATTGTTCCATAACTGGTGCAGTTGGTTGTTGTCCTTCTGTTAAGTATTCAGTTTTTACTGTTTGTCCATCAACAATGAATTTAATTTCATATTCAGATTCATCAGCAACGTTATCATTATCAGTATCAGTTTCCCATACTGCATCATATCTTACTGATGCTGTTGCTGTACTATTGAATTCTGGGTCCCATCCTGTATGAGTTTCACCATCATTTTTTGGATCTTCTAGTGTTGGAGCAACTACTGTTTCACCTTCATTATAGTAATCTGATGATACAAATTCATCTTTACTATAGAATTCGATTAAGAATTGATCTTCATCTGCAGTTCCGTCGTTATTTACATCATCCTTAAATTGTGCTTCGTATTCAGCATCAGCTGTTGCAGCTACAACTTCAGGTTTCCAGTTAGCAAATACTCTTTCATCGTCTTTTGTATCATATTCATCCATAGATGGTGCTGTTGGCATTTCGTTATCTGATAGGTATTCAGTTTTTACTACTTTTCCATCTACGATAAATTTAATTTCATGTTCACTTTCATCAGCAATGTTATCATTGTCAATGTCAGTTTCCCATACTGCATCATATCTTACTGATGCACTTGCTGTACTATTGAATTCTGGGTCCCATCCTGTGTGAGTTTCACCATCTTCTTTAGTATCTGTTAATGTTGGAGCAACTACTGTTTCTCCTTCATTATAATAATCTGATGATACA
>JAZUBJ010000102.1:0-8225 GCA_045638445.1 Bacilli bacterium
GAAGTTAATAAAATTATAAATAATATATATAAGTATGGGGAGGTGAAATAGTATGTATACGTTAACTTTTACCATATATAGTTTATTATTTACTGTAATGTTATTTGTTACAATTTTAATGAAAAAAAGAAAGAATTCTGTTAAATCAAAATTATTCATTTGGATTATAGTTTTTGGAATGTTAGTTGCTTTATTTGAAATTGTTGCAATAACTGTTAATTTAAATTATTGGGATAATCCTATTTTTCTTAGATGGATTTGGAATTTAAGAATGATTTGTATATTTTTATATATTGAATCATTTATGATATATTATGATGTTTTAATGAATGGTGAAAAATATAGTGGTGTTATGTCTACTGTTTTTAAGAAGAGAAAGAATTTGGTAATATTTATATTTTTTACTTTATTAATTGTTGCATATTTGTTTGTTGGTGATTATTCAATTACAGATAAAAATAGTGTAGTATATCTTACTGGTTTTGTTGGTAGAGCAACTTTAGTATTAGCTCTTATTGTGGCGTTTTACTTATTATTTGTTGCTTCAAAAGTTAGAAAAACTAGAAGAAATATATATAACTGTTTTACTTTAATATTTTTATTAATAGTAATTGTATTTCCAATTCAACTTATTATTCCTAATATATCATTAATGCCTATGTGTATATTGTATATATTATATATTGTATATCATAATATTGAAGACCCTGATATTGAGTTGCTTGAAGAGGTTACTATTTTGAAAAAAGAAGTAGATAGCACTAGTAACTCTAAAACAGATTTCTTATATAATTTAAGTTATGATTTAATTATTCCTGTTAATACTATTAATTCTTTAGTTACTAATATTAATAGTATGGATGTTTATAATAGAGATGTTGTAATTAAAAATTATAAAGATATTATTTCTGCTAGCAATATTGTTCTTGATTCTGTTAATGATATGGTTGATTTTTCTCTTGATAATGGAAAGAGTAATTACAAAGAGTATAATGTATATGAATTAATTTTAAAATTAAGAACTTTGGTTGTATCTAAAATTGGTAGTAAAAATATTATGTTTGATTTAAATATTGGTCCTAATGTTAATTCTAAATATTTTGGTGAAATAGATAAAATTCAAAAAATATTAGTTTTACTTTTAGGTAATGCTTGTAGATATACTAATATAGGTAAAATTAAATTAGATATTACTGCTAAAGAAAATAATGATTTACATACTATTACATTTAGAGTATATGATACTGGTAGTGGTATGACAGAAGAGGCACAAAAAGTTGTATTTGAAGGAAATAATTTGTCAATGTGTAAAAATTTAATTGAGTCTATGGGTGGTAATATCAGCTTTAAGAGTGTTTATGGTGGTGGTAGTAGTTTTTATGTAACTATTAATCAAAAACCTGTTGGTACTGGTAAAGCAGTAGATGATGTAAGTTATGATAATGAAAATGAAGTAATCGAATATAGAGATTTGAGTAATTATAAAGTTTTACTAGTTGATGATAGTGAAATAAATAATAAAGTTACTTCTAAGTTATTAAGTGAATATAAAATTCAAGTTACAAGTATTACAAGCAGTCTTGAATGTGTTGATAAAATAAAAAGAGAAGAAGAATATGACATTATTTTTATTGATCATAGGATGGATGAACTTGATGGTATTGAGGTTGTAAATTTACTTAGATCACTTGAAGGATATAAGATTCCAAAGATTGTTTGTTTAACTGCAAATGTATTTACTGGTGCTAGAGATTATTATTTATCACGAGGATTTGATGAGTATTTATCTAAACCAATTGATGTTCATGATTTAGATAGAATAATTAATAAATTTATTAAGAGAGATTAGAAATAATTTCTCTTTTTTTAGTTGTTATATTATGATATAATTGACTTAATAATAGGAAGTGATTTTTGTATGCCAAGTGAGTTTTTTATTTCTTGCGGTATTTCTATCGTAAGTTTAGTTTATTTATTTTTAGTTTTAATTATGTTTGTTATTAAAGGAAATACTACTAGAACATCAAGTAGGTATTATTTTTGGTTGAGTGTAATAGCTGTTGTAAGTATGATTGTGTTAATTGCTGCTGGTAGTGTAGCAGTTGCTGGTAATGTTAAAATCGCTACTATTTTAGCTAGAATTCAGGTATTTATAACTTTAGAATGGATTTTTCTTTTAGTTCATTATTTTTCAATTGCGTTTAAACCTGATGCAGTTACAATAGAACTTATGAAAAAAAATACTAAGATGATTTTAATATCAGTTGCAATAGTTACTACAGTTAATATTTTTGCTTGTATATTTATGCCATTTACGTTTACTCAGTCATCTGCTAGGCATGCATTTATTATGGGTGGTATTTTGGACTTATATTATAAAGGTTGGGGGCTTTTCATTTTAGCTACTGCAATTTTCTTTTTGGTTAAAGATAGAAAAACAACATCAACACATGCAAAAGTAATTATTTGGGTGTTTTTTGCAATGTATGGTTTTGCATATTTAATGTTATATTTATTAAAAGCTGAAATGAGTAATATTCCTTTTTTAATGGCTGCCATTCAAATAGTTTTATATTTATCTGTAGAGAGTCAAGATAGAAGTTTATTAGAGGAATTTAATCAATCTGTTATTAAAGCAGATGAATCTAATAAATTAAGAAATGAATTTATTATGAATATGTCTCACCAACTTAGAACACCTATGAATACAATTTTAGGTTTTAGTGAAACAATTATTACTTCGAATGATAGAAATGAAGAGAATGTAAAAGAAGATGCTGCTAATATTAGACTTGCAGCAAGAAATTTAAATAATTTAATTAATAGTATTATTGACATATCAGTACTTGAATCTAAAAAAGAGAGTGTTGTTATTAATAATTATAATTTGGATACAGTTATTTATGATGTTAGTAGTCATGTTAATTCAAAAATATTAAAGGATAATTTAGTATTTACAATTAATGTTGATGAGAATTGTAAAAATGATTTAATTGGTGATGATGGTAAATTAAGTAAAATATTAAATATAATTATTTTAAATGCTGTTAATCATACAAATTATGGTGAAGTTAGTTTGAATGTTAACTCTGAACAAATAGATAGTGCTAATTATGAATTTACTTTTTTAATTAAGAATACTGGTCATGCGATGGATGTTAAAAACTTTGATTTAAATTTCGATGATTTAATTAAATTATCAAACGAAAATAATAATAATATTGATGCTGACACATTGAATTTTATAATTGCTAAACAGTTAATTGATATGATTGGTGGTACTATTGAGTTTATCAATGAAACTGGTAAGGGTACTCAGTACATTATAAAAATTAAACAAAAGTTAAGTGGAGACAGTGTTATTGGAAATATTAGAGAAAAGATTCAAACAAAACATGCTTTAACTCATCAATCTTTAAATCTATTTGAAAAGAAAGTTTTAATTATAGATGATCAAAAAGTAAATATTACTGTTTTACAAAGAATGCTTAAAAAATATAATATTAATATTGATACTTCTTTAAATCCTAGAGAAGGTGTAGATATTGCGATTAATGGAAATTATGATATCATTATAGTTAATCATGGTATGAAGGATATGAGTGGTCTAGATATTATTAATCGTTTAAATACAAGTGGTAATAGAATTCCTCCTGTTGTTGGAATAGTTACAAAAAATGATGATGAAGGTGTTTATAGTAGTTATTTTGATGTTATAGAGGCACCTATTGAATTTAGAATATTAAATAGAGTAATGAATAGAGTGTTTTCAAATGTAAATGGAGGTAGTTCAAATGGCTTATAGTTTAGTTTTTACAATTTATAGTTTGATATTCTCTGTTTTCTTACTTATTACAATATTTTTTAAGAAAAAAAATAATACTCCTAAAGCGATGAATTATTTATATTTAATTTTTTCATCTTTAGTTTTTGGTATTTTAGAAATTATTGCGATATTATATTATAAAATAACTCTTGATTTTGATGGGTATTCAATACTATGGAAAGTTAGAAATTTTAGTATTTTATATTATGTTTTCTTTTATATTACTTATTATATTTTACTTGTTAGAGGAGAAAAATATAAAACTTATAGAGAGAATGTATTTAAAACTCCATTTTTAATTATCATGTTTATTTGTTTTACATTACTTGGAATTGTATATATATTATTTGTTGATGTTGCTCCAATGGGAGTTAATGATTTAAAATATGTAAGAGGTATTATAGCTGTTGTGCTTGTTGGTATATGTTTTGTTGCTGCAGTAAGTGCTGTTATTTCAGGATTTATGGTAAGAAAGACACGTAGAAATGTATTTAGATGTATGTTATTAATAGCTATTTTATTCTTTATAGTTGTTCCAATTCAATTGTATTTTGAGCATATTTCGTTTATGCCATTTCTTTCAGTGTTTCTTTTATATATTATTTATTATAATATTGAAAACCCTGATATTGAAATGCTTGAAGATGTTTCTGTTTTAAAGGAATCAATTGATAAATCAAGTAATTCTAAAACAGATTTCTTATTTAATTTATCAACTGATTTGGTTAATCCTATGAATACAATTGTTTCATTAAGTGAATCTATTTGTAATATGGAAGTTTATGATGATAATCAAGTTGTTGAAGATTTAAATAATATTAAATATGCAGGTAATATTCTTCTTGATTCTATTAATAATATTCTTGATATGAATGAGGGAGATAATGCTGATAAGATTAATATTAAACAATATAGTATGATTGATTTAGTTAATAGACTTAAGAGTGTTACGCTATCTAGAATTGGAGCAAAACAAATTACATTTGATGTTGATATTGATCCAAATATTAGTTCTAAATTAAATGGAGATATTGTTAAAATTCAAAAAGTATTATTAAATATTTTAAGTAATGCTGTTAAGTTTACTGATGTTGGTAAAATAAGATTAAATATAACTTGTACTAATCAAAAAGATGATATGCAAGTTTTACATTTTAAAATTAGTGATACTGGTTGTGGAATAAGTGATAGTCACAAATCGTTTGTTTTCTCTGGTAATACAAGCGACAAATCAGGTATTGGTCTTTCGGTTAGTAAACAATACATTGAAGCTATGAATGGAGAAATAAGATTTGAATCTAATTATGGAGCTGGTACTACTTTCTTTGTTGATTTACCTCAAGGTATTGTAGGTAGCAGATTAATTAGTGAAGATATGGTAGATGATAGTGGTTATAGTACTATTGAAGATGTTGATTTTAGTAAATTTAAAGTATTGGTAGTTGATGATGATAATTTAGATATTAAAGTTACAAATCGTTTACTTCAAAAGTATAAAGTTCAAGTTACAAGTATTACTAGTAGTTTAGAGTGTATTGATAGAATCAAAAGAGAAGAAGAATTTCATATTATATTTTTAGACCATAAGATGCCTGATGTGGATGGAATTGAGACATTAAAATCTTTAAAACAATTAGAGGGATATAATATTCCTAAAATTGTTTGTTTAACTGCTAATGCTGTTAGTGGTGCTCGTGAATTTTATATGTCGAATGGTTTTGATGAATATTTATCTAAACCAATTGATATTCATGAACTTGATAGAATTATGAAAAAGTTTTGTAAATAAAAAACAACGTTTGTTGTTTTTTTTTTTGTTTGTTTTTCACATATTTTTTGGTATTATTATAATAGGTGATACTATGAACATAAATGTTAGTGATACTTTTCTTACATGTGGACTTGATGTTGTAAGTTTAGTATATGCATTATTAGTTTTTTTATTGTTCCTTGTTAAAGGAAAAAGTCATAAAATTTCTAGTAAAGTTTTTATGTGGCTTGTTATAATGACAATTATTGTTGCTCTTTTAAGTATTACTTCAAGTGTTATGGTAGCTAATCATTTTAGTAATGTTAATATATTCGCTAGAATTACAATGTTTTTTATAAATTGTTGGAATTATATGTTAATTTTTTATGCTGCTATTGTTTTTAGAACTGATGAAGAGAATAGAGAATATTATTCTAAACATCCTTATATTAGTTATATTCTTGGATTTATATTAGTTTTAATAGATTTATTAGGCTGTATATTTTTAAATTTTGAATATGTTAGACAAGGAGAGGGAAGTCCTTATATGTTTGGTGGGGCTTTATATACTTTTACTAGTGTTGTTGGGTTAGTTGCTGTTACGTTTGCAATTGTATATATTGTTGTATATAGAAAAAAAATTGATAAATTAGCTATTATATTGGGTATTTATTCTATTGTTTTATGTGCTATTTCAATTATTTTGAATGTGACTGGAATTGCGCCTGCTAATGCAACATGTTTTGAACATGCAATTGCTGTTTTATATTTGTATTTATCTCTTGAAAGTCAAGATTCATTGTTAGTTTCTGAATTTCAGGAATCAACAAGAAAGTCTGATGAATATAATAAACTTAGAAGTGATTTTATTATGAGTATGTCTCATGAACTTAGAACACCTTTAACTAGTGTTCTTGGATTTAGTGATTCATTAATTAATACTGATTATTCGTTAGAGGAATTAAAGGAAGATTCTCATAATATATATTTGTCTTCAAAAAAACTTTTAGATTTGATTAATAGTATTATAGATGTATCTAAGATAGAGGGTAATAAGGAAACTGTAAATGCTAAAGATTATAATTTAGATACAGTTATATATGATATAAGTAGTGTTATTAATTCTTATATTACAAAGGAAAATTTAAATTTTACAATTAATGTTGATGAATCGTGTAGTAATGATTTAGTTGGTGATGATAAAAAAATAAATAAAATATTAAATATATTACTTACAACTGCAATTGATCATACTGATTATGGTGAAGTTAGTTTAAATGTTAGTTCTACTAAAATAGATAGTGCAAATTGTGAAATTGTGTTTCATATAAAAAATAGTGGTCATTCATTATCAATTGATGATTTTGATAGAACTCTTGATGATTTAATAAAGCTAGCTAGTGATAATGAATCTAATATAGACGCTAAAACTTTGAATTTGATTGTTGCAAAATCACTTGTTGATTTAATTGGTGGTTCTATTGAGTTTATTAATGAAACTGGTAAGGGTACTCAGTTTATATTTAAATTAAAACAAAAGGTTACATCTTCTAATGTTATTGGTAGTATAAAGGAGAAGATTCAAACTAAACATATTTTATATCATCAAATTTTAGATCTAAGTGGAAGAAAAGTTTTGGTTGTTGATAATAAGAAAGTTAATATAGAAATAGTTGAAAAGTTATTAAAAGAGTATTCTCTTGATATTGATACTTCATTGAATCCAAATGATGCTTTAAATTTATTTAATACTAATTCGTATGATATGATTTTTGTTAATGATAATTTAGGTGATATGAGTGGAAGTGATTTTGTTGATAAGGTAAATGCGTCTGGTAATAGAATTCCTCCTATCGTTGGACTTATTAATAAAAGTAGTGAAGATGTATCAGTTTATTATGATGTACTTGATTTACCAATCGAATTTAGAAATCTAAATATGATTATGAATAAAGTATTTGAAAAGGGGGTAGATAAGAATGAATTATAATTTAGTTTTTACTATTTATGGTCTTATTTTTACTATTTTACTTTTAATAACTTTATTTGTTAAAAAGAGGAAAAATACTATTAGAACAAAAATATACACTTTGATTATTATAGTTTTATTAATTTATTCGATTAGTGAAATAGCTTCTTTTTTATCATTATTTTATTTTTCTGATATTCCTAGTATAGGTGTTAATTTAAAAAATATTAATAATGTTTGTATGTTTAGTTTAATTACATTTGTTGTTATTTATTATTTAGCTATTTATAATAATTATGATTCAAAGTATGATTCTTTTCGTTCACTTTTTAAATCAGAAAAATTTTTATTTTTATTATGTATTGTAGATATACTTGCGTCATTATTTTATCTTTTAACGTCTAGAAATAAGGTTATTGATATAAGCAATATAAATTTTATTTCGACTAGTTTTGGGCTTACTTTATTGATTGTTGTTTCAATTATTTTAATTATCTGTTTAATTTCAGCGTATAAGAAAAAACTTGTTAATTTATTTAAATGTTTTTCTGTTATTTTTATAGTTTTAATTTGTTTGTTACCATTTCAATTGATTTTTACTCATATATCATTTATTCCATTTTTTGTTATGTTAATGATATTTATAATGTATTATTTTATAGAAAATCCTGATATTGAAT
>JAZUBJ010000103.1:0-1922 GCA_045638445.1 Bacilli bacterium
TTTTATGATATAATTTTTTATATATTTGGAGGTTATATGAGTAGATATATTGATTATTATTTTGATATATTGGTTAATTTGACTGATATAAATGATGTTAAAGAAATATTACCTAGTATTAATCTTGATGGTACTAATGAAATTTTAGATATATTAATAGATAGATTAAATGAAGAATTAAATGTTGCAGATGAACTTGGTGATGAAGAATATTCATTATATTTGAAAAGTGTTATTGATTTGTTAAAAGATTGTAAGGTTGAAGAGATTGAAGAAGAGAGTGTTTTTGATAATGAAAATATTATTATATTTGGCGATAATATTTTAAAAGCTATAAAAAAATTAAATGATTCTTTTTATTATAGTGAATGTTTAGTTGCAATTAATTCTTTAAAGAGTAAGTCATGGATGGATTCTAATAAAGCAAATGGTGAAAATTATAAGAGGCTTCATGGTGATGCTGTTGGTTTATCGGAAATTAAGATGAAAAAGATAAGACTTATGCATAGACCAGTAACTCCTGATATTTGGTTTGTTTCTGAAATTTTGAAAAAAGATGGTAATAATCCAAAACAACATAGAGAATTACTTCGTTCGCTTGCTAATCATACAAAGTTAGAGGTTGAAAGATTGAAAAAGATGTTTATTGTTGATGGTGTTATTGATTATGAGTCTTTGATTAATTACGCGAATGAAAATAATAAACCCATTATTGAAGAACTTAGTAGATTTGAGGGGAGAAAATTATAATGACAAGAAGTTGTGAAAATTCAGATATTATTAAAAAGAAATTTGAACTTATTACTGATGACATGTTATATAATATTATTTTAAATTTAAGAAATAATAATATGACTTTTGATGATTTGGCTGATAATTTAGGGATTACTAAAGATGAGTTATTATTTTATTTAACTGAGTCTAGAAGAGATTATTTTGTTTGTTTAGAAAGTATTTCTTATTTTGAAAATAAGGGAATATATAGTGATTATAGTAGAGTAAAAGAAAAAGACATTTAAGTCTTTTTTTATAGCATGTAAAAATTTTCTTCATTAGTTATTGTTTCATTTTCTAATTTTTGTATTCTTGAATCTAGATTTTTAAGTTGCCTTTCTATTTTATCAAGTTTATCTTCGTATTCATTATTATTCATTTGATATGGATTTATTACATTAGGTCCGTATGCTTGATACTCAGTATTTATATTAAATCCACTTGGTGGGATAAATACTCCTGGATTATTATATGAAGTATTTGTATTTTGATAAAACATATTTCTATTTTTCATTTTAAACACCTGTAATATTATATGACAAATAATATGTTTTGATGTATAATATTTCAGTAAGGAGAGAGATTATGAGATTAAAACATATAAAAAATGCTGATGTCATTATATCTAATTGCAAGTATGTGGTTAATAATCCACTTGATTATAAAGGAAAATGGAAACAATTATTTTCAAATGATAATGATATAGAAATAGAGATAGGTACTGGAAAGGGAAAATTTATAATTAGTAAAGCTATAGAGAACCCTAATATTAATTATATTGGTATTGAAAAATATGATAGTCCTTTAGTTAGTGCTGTTAAAAAACTTGAAGAAGTTGAAAT
This sequence comes from Bacilli bacterium, assembly GCA_045638445.1. GTDB lineage: Bacteria > Bacillota_I > Bacilli_A > RF39 > UBA660 > CAG-1000. Next base: position 1,617 of record JAZUBJ010000103.1, read on the forward strand.
TAGTAATTTAAAATTAATATGTTTTGATGCTATGAATATAGAAGATGTTTTTGATAGAGAAGTATCTAAAATATATTTGAATTTTTCTGATCCATGGCCAAAGAAAAGACATACTAAAAGAAGACTTTCTTCACCAATATTTTTAAATAAATATGATAGTTTATTTAAAAATAATAAAGTTATTGAGATGAAGACAGATAATGATGGATTATTTGAATATTCAAGAGAATCTTTTTTAGAATATGGTTATGAAATTAAAGATGAAAATACAAATTATTTTGATAAATTTACTACTGAATACGAAGA
>JAZUBJ010000104.1:0-1526 GCA_045638445.1 Bacilli bacterium
AGAGTGTGTATAGAAATCTGTGTAAATGATATCTATCCATGATTAGAGGTAAGTATTTTACTTACTTCTTTTTGCTATCTACATAATAACATATTTAATTATAATTTCAAAGAACTTTTTCTTTTTGTTAATTTTGATATATAATAACCAAGAATATAGTCAAGGCCGAACGAAGTGAGTTCATTTTAGCCTTTACTATATTTGCAGGTTATAATACAATGACTAACAAAAAGAAATTTATTAGCTATATTCTACCGTCAAACATTATAGATAATTCTGATAATATGGGGCCCCAATTTCTATATGCTTGGTCCCATTTTTTAGATATATTTTTAGTAGATAAATATAAGCATTTAAGTAATGACATATTAGTTGGAAATACTGATTTTGTTTTTGTAAATTTTCTAAATTGTCTATTTAATGATTCAATTGTATTAGTTGTGTACATTATTTTTCTAATTGAATCAGAGAATTGAAAGAATGGACAAATTGCATCCCAATTCTCTTCCCATGTTTTAAATGCAGACGCATATTTATCAGACCATTTATTTTTTACTTCTTGTAATTGTTCATAGCCATTTTCTTCATCAACTGATGTATATATTTTCTTAAGGTCATTAGTAAATGATTTTAAGTCTTTATAACTGACAAATTTAACTGAATTTCTAATCATATGAACAATACATCTCTGTTGTACTGTATTAGGATAAGCCGCATTTATAGCTTCTTTTATACCAGTTAAATTATCGCTACATAATATTAAAATATCTTTAACTCCACGTTGTTTTAATTCATTTAATACTCCAAGCCAATATTTAGCAGATTCGTTTTCCCCAATCCATATCCCTAATACTTCTTTAAATCCTTCTGAATTAATTCCTAAAACAATATAAGCTGCCTTTTTTATAATGTGATTATCTTCTCTTACACTAAAATGTACTGCATCTATAAAGACAAATGGATATACATCATCTAATGGTCTTGCTTGCCATTCTTTTATTTCTGGTATTATTTGATCGGTTATATTACTAACCATTGTTGCAGATACTTCAATACCATACAATTCTTGTATTTGTTCATTTATATCACGAGTTGATAATCCTTTTGCATATAAAGATATAATTTTATCCTCTATTCCCGAAACATCTCTTGTGTTCTTAGGAACTATTTTAGGTTCAAATTCACCATTTCTATCCCTTGGTGTTTCAAACTCAAAAGAACCAAATTCACTCTTTAAAGTCTTTTTAGTAGCACCATTTCTATAATTTGTTTTTTCACTTTTTTTATCATACTTAGAATATCCCATTGATGAATCAAATTCAGCATTCATCATCTCTTGTAGAGCACCTTTAAACATATCCTTTAATGCCCCAGATAAGTCTTGTGCTGTATTAATATCATAGTTTTCTTGTAATAATTTTAAAATTTCTTTTCCTTTGTTATTTTCTTTCATAATAAAAATCTCTCCATTTCTTTTATTGTATCATGGAAAGAGTTCTATTTACACAAAATTATTTACAGACTCA
>JAZUBJ010000105.1:0-5601 GCA_045638445.1 Bacilli bacterium
GCACCTGAAAGCAAAATCAGAGAGCAAGTAAAACAAGCTATTTCTGAAATGGGTGGTGCTGGTAAACAAGAATTATCATTAACTTTATATGTTAAATATGAAGATGGTAAAACAATAATTAAGAAAGTAAATCAAGCTCAAATTGATGCTGGAGAAGTTCTTTTAATTACATAGGAGGTGGAAGATGAATAAATATGAAATACAAGTTGACGGAGTAACTTATGTTGTTGATGGCATCTCTTTCGAATATTCACAACAAGATGGCGATAGTGCGGGAAGAAGTGAAGATGGAACTATGTATAGAGATGTGATAGGTCTAATAACTAAAGTATCATGTGATTTTATTGATAAAGACAAATGGCGAGGAGCAACCTTATCTAATTTACTGAAATTAGTAAAAAAGAAGAGTTGCTCTTTTAATTACTTTGATATTATGGAATATCAAAGAGTTACTAAAACTATGTATGTTGTTACTGATCCAGTAGAAGTAACGTTAATAGACAATGAAGAAGTTTTAAAAGATGACATTCAAATTAGATTTATTCAAATGAATGTTGATGATATATAGGAGGTAAAGAGGATGCAAAGTGTTAGTAATGCATACAAACAAGTTGTAAGTAGTACTAGTGCTTTATCTCCTAAAACAAAAATCGTAATAGATGGTGTGGAGTACTTAGGGGATGTGATAAAAACATCTCCTAAAATAACACACACAAATACATCATTTTTAGGTGGGTTTTCGGCCAAAACAATATCGTTTGATATATTTGAGTTAGAGAACAATTTAAACCTAGAAAACAAAGAAATAATAGTATATAAAGGTATAGTTGTTAATGGTTCAGTTGAATGGGTTAAGCAAGGTGTATTTATACCACAAGCAAAAGATATTACTCATAATATAAGTACAAGAGTAATTACAATTACAAATGCACAAGATAGAACTCAATTATTTGATAGTAAATATGAAAGTTCTTTAGATTGGTCTATTAATCATACTGGACTAGAAATAGTTCAAGAAATATGTACTAAGTTAAATGTTAATTTAGAAACAACTGATTTTGGATGGGCAAATTACTCATTTAAACAACCTAATTTTAGCAACATGACTACTTATAGAGAAGTAATAAGTAGAATGGCTGAACTAGGTGGAGAAGTGGCTCTAATAAGTTGTGATGGTAATCTTCAAATAAAAGGACAATATACAACTGGTGATACTATTCAAAGGCATAGATATGAAAAATTGTCAAAAGAAAAACCTTATGCAGTAAATACATTGGTTTTAGGTAAAAAAGGTATTGATGATGACATAATATATCAAGATACAAATTTAATTAATGCTGGTATTGGTAAAAATAAAATAGATATTACTAAGTATGAAGAAACTGATTATCATAAAGGAACATTTGAAGTAATTGGAGATACTTTGAAAATTACCATTACTAAACCATATACAGCTGTCAATAATTTTGTTGTTCAATGGAAAACTAAGTTAAAACCAAATACAACTTATACTATACGTGGTAAAGTGGAACATTCAAATAGTGAACAAGCTGCTGCATGGTATTTATATAGTGATAGATTATGGGGTAGTGGAAGTTTAGGAAATGCTGGTGCAACAGCATCTAAAACATTTGCTACTGATGATACTGGTAATTTAGTAATTGGTTTTTATTTAAGAACAAATATAGCCATTGGAGATATTGTTACAATATCTAATTTTCAAATTGAAGAAGGTAACAAGGTTACTTCATATGAGGTTTTTGAAGAAACTGGAGTTAAAGAGTTTAGAATAGAAGATAATCCATTTATAGACTTGTATAGAGAAGAAATGATATCAAATGTAGCAAGTTTTATATTAGGTAAGACATATACACCATTTGAGTTAAATAGCTTTGTAGATGGCTTTATTTATGAGTTAAATGATGTTATTAAGGTTATAGATAAGAATGGAAATCCATTTGATGCTGTTATATTAGATTATTCTAGTCAATCAAGAATTAAATCTAATGTAAAAGCAGATTCACAAGATAAAAATAAAACCAACTATAATCTAGTTGGAAGTAAAGCAAATGCAATTGGTCAAGTTAAATTAGAAGTAGATCATATTAATGAAACTATTACAGCTCTTACAAGTAGAGTAGAAGATTTAACTGATTATTTAAAATCATCAAGTGGTACAGGAACACTTGTATTAGATGAAACAATAGTATCAGAAGGTTCTATTGGTAAATTAGTTATTAGTGGTTTTAATGAGATAGGATTATATCCTAACATGGTTTATCCTAATTCAAAAATATTTCCTAACAAGTTATCAACATATTGTATTGTTCAATCTAACGAAGATGGTTCATTGGTAAAAGAAACTTATATTGATTTAGAAATGATATTAGATTCTTCTGATGAACTAATCATAGAGAATAGTAAGGTATATGTTAAGAGTGGAAATAAAACAACTGATACAGGATTAACAGCATTATTAAGAACATATGAGAATGTTTCTAAAATAAGTGTTAAATATTTTTCAAATGTATCATTTACTTGTGATTATATTATGAAGAATGAATTGACTAAATCATTTGCAACACAAGCAGAAGTATCATCTCAATTTTTGATGACTCAGGAGAATATTAATTCAAAAGTAACTAAAGCAGAAGTAATAAGTGAAATAAATCAAAGTGCTGATGAAGTGAAAATCAAGGCTAATAAAATTAGTTTAGAGGGAATAGTAACAGCTAATGCAAATTTTAAGATTTTAGAAGATGGAAGTATAGAATCAAAGAATGGATCATTTAGTGGAAATATCTATTTACAAAACGGAAATCGTGTAATTGGTGGAGATGGTATATTAACTAATCTTCAATTTAGTTCAGTAGGTAATTATGAAGGATATGGATTATTAGGTTTTAACTATAATTCATTTGATGATTCTTATACATATGCAGATATAAGCATAGATGTTGATATTCCTGATAACTTCACTATTGAACATGCATATTTAACTCTTTATCATACACAAGCAACATGGAGTTATTATAATGATTCTATGAATGAGAATATTGATATTCAAGGTTATGCTAGAAATTTAAAGGTATATGAAACATCAGGAAGTAATCAAAACTATAGTTTTTACATGACTTATGGTGGAGATTATGTAATAGATTTAAGCAGTGGTTTTTTAACTGAAATAACAAATGGATTTGGAGTTTCTTCTTATACACCAAGTAGTGATTATGGTGCTGAAATTGATATTAAGAAAACCATTGATATTATGGAATATTTAAGAACTGGAGAAGCACATAAAATAGTAGTTAGAACTAGTGAGAGTATTCCAACAAGTGAAAGTGTAGCTTGTTCTAAAACTGGAATGGCTAGAGCAGTAGTAAATGTAATTGGTTATATGTCTATGTAGTGTGTTGTATGTTGTTTAAGGAGAAGAAATGGAAAAGATAACATTTAAGGATTATCCTGATAAAACAACACCATTAAGTGCTAATAATTTAAATCAAATGCAGACTAATATTGAAAATGCAATATTGGAAAATACAAGAAGTATTGAAAGTATAGAAAATAATGTAGCAGCTGTTGAAAATGATATTACCTCAATTAATAGTGATATTACAAATTTAGAAACTGATGCAACTAGTTTAGAAAATAGAGTTAGAACAATAGAAAATTATAAAGGAATAGCAGCATATGGAGATGGATATATAGATGCAAGTACAACAACTGAACCACTTCTATTAACTCAAATAGGAACACCTAATCAAAGTTTATATTTTGTTATTACTTTATTCTTTAGTTATAGAACTGCAACAGCTAATAGAACTCAAATAGCAATACCATATAATTTTGATGCTGCATCAATGAAAAATACTGTTTATCTAAGATACTACTTTGGTGGTGCTTGGACAACTTGGAAATTGGTAAACACTTAAAATAAGTAAAGGAGTGTGATGTAAAGAAATGAATGTAGTAAGTAGTAATTATAAAGATTTAATAAATACAAGTTTATCTTTATCTCCTAAATTTAAAATTATTATTGATAATGTAGAATATTTAAGTAATGTAATTAAATCATATCCTAAAATATCTCATGCAAATACAAAGTTCATTGGTGGATTTCCAACAAAGACTTTAGAGATGGAAATATATGATTTAGAAAACAATTTAGACTTAACAAATAAAGAAATAGAAGTATATAAAGGTTTTGTTATAAATGGCTCAATAGAATATGTAAAACAAGGTGTATTCATTCCAAAAGCTGAGAATATAACAACAAATATAAGTACTAAATCAATTAGTTTATCAAGTGTTCAAGATAGAACTCAATTATTAGATGATAAGTATGAAAGTGAATTAGATTGGACAGAAGAACAAACTCATACAGGATTAGAAATAGTAGAAGAAATATGTACAAAAAAAGGTATTACTTTAGCAAGTAATACTTTTAATTTTGCCAATTATTCATTTAAGCAACCTAATTTCCCCGAAACTACAACTTATAGAGAAGTACTATCTCGACTTGCTGAAATAGGTGGAGAAATTGCTTTCTTTAATTGTAATGGGGATTTGGTTATAAAATCTCAATTGATAACAGGTGATGTTATTCAAAGACAAAGATATGAAAAGTTATCAAGAGAAAAAGAATATAAGATTAATACAATCGTATTAGGTAAAGATGGTATTGATGATGATATTGTATTTCCTGAAACAATAGAAGAAGATCGTGTTGAATTTAAGATATTAGATAATCCATATGTAGATTTATATCGTGAAGAAATGATAGAAGAAGTTGCTAATTACATTATAGGAATGTCTTATATACCTTATGAACTTAATAATGTTATGGATGGTTATATATATGAATTGAATGATGTAGTTGAGGTTATTGATAAAAATGGTGAATCATTTAATGCAGTTGTTCTAAATACATCTAATAGTTCAAGATTGAAATCAATTATTAAATCAGAAGTAATGACAAGTTCATTAACTAATTATAATTTAGCTGGTAGTAAGAAAGAAAGTGTTAATCAAGTTAAGTTACAAGTTGACCATATAAATAATGAAATTAAAAGTGTTGTATCAACAGTTGAAACAATAGAGAATACAACAAATGAAAATACAACTATCATTAATAATACTTATCAAGAAATTCTTAACAAATTTAATGATTATACACCAACATCCAAAACACTAGAAATTGAAAATAGTGTTACTCAATTACAAACTGATACTTATACTAAAACTGAAATTAATACTAAATTAACTGATGGTTCAGTTACAAAAGTTCAAACTATGAGTGGTACTTTTGATGAGGATGGTATGCACTATGCAAAAAGTGATGCTAAAACAAGTTCTACAATTAATCAAGCTGGTGTAGAGGTTAAAGAAGTTAATACTGATAAAGAACTTCTATTCGCTGGATATGATGAAGAAAAGAATGTAAGTGAAGTTAGAACTGAAAATATGACAGTTAGAAACTATCTAGTTTGTGGAACTCATGCAAGACTTGAAGAATATGATGGTGGGTGGGGGTTGTTTATTGTATGAAAAAGATGAGATTAGATTTGCAATTTTTTGCTAGTGATACAGTATCTTTTA
>JAZUBJ010000106.1:0-40045 GCA_045638445.1 Bacilli bacterium
TAACACCGCTGAGTTTGATATTCAAATACAAATAACATATAGAGAGGAGTAACCCACATGAAGAAACTGGAGGCTAAAAAGGATTTTACTTTAGACGGAGTTGATTATATAGTTGACGATGAAGTTAAAGTTACCGACATAGTAATAATAAGAAAACTAAATGAAAAAGGGTTTATAAAACCTCTTACTTACAGAGAATTAGTTATTCTTGAAAGAGAATTAAATAATAAAGAGGAGGTATAAGAATGGAACAATTATATCGTGACCAGTTTGCTCACTTTATAAATACAACTCCTGATGGAACTGAAAATTTTGTGCTTGAAGGAACTGGTGTTGAAAGTTTGGCACTTTCTTACAATCCACAAATTTCACAATTCAAAACTATCATAGCAAGAAGTGCAGATGCAGTTTTTGATGGTTACCAAATTCAAAGTTCTGTTAGCGGTAAGAGAATTTATAAAGGTGACCCAATATATGAATTTCTAAACGAAGCTAGAAGAAATGCTAAAGCAATTGAAACTCAATTATTAGAAGTTGAAATGGCAAATGCTAGTGAAGGAAATTACGAAGCAACTAAATTTAATGTATTAATAGTTATAACAGAATTTCTTGGAGATACTGCTTCAATCGGATATGATATATATATGCGTGGAAATCCTATAATTGGAACTTCAACAATTGCTGATGGTAAACCAACATTCGTTGAAAAATTATAGTAAACCTTAAAGGGGTTGAGGGGATAAACCCTCATCCCTTTTTATTTACAATGTAAAGCAAAATGACAACTACTCTACCCTACTAGAAATGGCTCAAAAAAATTTTGGAGGTAGGTTAAACCCTTATTTTATGGGCATTTGTGTTGGAATAGGGGAGAGGTTGACAAATAGAAATGTAAAATAGAAAGAGAGAGGAATATACACTATGACAGATGTAATTCAATTAAAGAAAGATAGTATTTTAAGAATAGGAATTAAAGATGCAAATGGGGTTGACACAGGAGAACATTTGGAGTTTGATTTGGAGGACATTGAATTGCCTTTAAGATTAAATCAATGTGAAGCACAACACAGAAAGAACTTGGAATTTTTAAGAAATCAATTTGTGATAATTGATAAGAAAGAAGATAAAAAAGGAAAGTTTATTTTGTCTTGGAAAGAAGAAGAAAAGTTAAAAGTGTTGAGAGAATTTTATCAAAGAGAAATGGATTCATTAGATTTGTTTTTAGGACAAGGTGGAACTAAAAAATTATTAAATGGAAGAAATCCATATTACTCTATGTATGAAGATATTAGCGAAATGTTAGAACCAATTTTGCCGAAGTTAAAATTAAGAGCAGATGATATTGCAAATAGAATAAAAGAAAAATATAGTAACAAAAAAGAAACCGATGTGTTGGAATAATGGACTATCCAAAGTATGTAAAAATTGGCGAAAAGAACTATAAGATAAATACAGATTTTAGAGTTGCTATTGAATGTCAAGAAATTGCACTTGATGATAGTATAGGGGATTTTGAAAGGGCGTTGGCTATTATATATAAATTATTTGGTGATGATGGGCTTGATGATAGTAATAATTATGAAAAGTTATTAGAGTTAGCACAAAAGTATTTATCTTGTGGAAAAGAAATTGATAGTAAAAAAAATGAAGAACCGGATATGGATTTTATTCAAGATATGGACTATATAGAAGCAAGTTTTATGAGTGATTATAATATAGATTTACAAAATACCGAAATGCATTGGTGGAAATTTTATAACTTGATAAATGGATTATCTAATAGCGAGATGGGTAATTGTTGCGTGTTAAATAGAATTAGAAATTTAAGAACATTCGATACAAAAGATATTAAAGACCAAAAAGAACTTGCTAAAATTAATGAAGCAAAAAAACAAGTCGCTTTGAAGAAAAGAGAAGTTAAAAAAGAATTAACTTATGAACAAAAGAAAAACATAGATGACTTTTATGAGAAAATTGGAATAAATAGAAAGGAGTGATTTTATGGATGGTTGGGTTTCGATAGGAACTGAATTAGATACAAAAAGTTTTGACGCACAAATTGATTATGTTAAAGGTCAACTTGATGAAATAGAATATAAATTGAAACAAGCTGATATGGGATTTGATGTTGGCGATGCTCAAAAACTAGAAGCACAATATGAAAAGCTTACTAATCAATTAATAGAAATGAAAGATAAACAAGATAAATTAAATCAAGGTGGAATAATAAAATTAAAAGATATAATGGATAGCATTAATAAATCAACAAGTAATGCCATTAAAAAAGTTGCAAAATGGGGATTAGCCGTATTTGGTGTTCGTAGTGCTTATATGGCTATTAGAAATGCAATGAATGTTATATCTCAAAATGATGAACAACTAAAAGCAGATATTGAATATATGAAAAACATATTTGCTTACACATTAGAACCTATTGTTAGAAAAATAGTTGATTTAGCAAAGCAATTGATGTTTTATATTGGATATATTACTCAAATGTTAACAGGTAAAAACATATTTGAAAGTGCTGATAAAAGTTTAAAAAGTGCAAACAAAAATGCTAAAGACTTAAAAAAGACAATGGCTGGATTTGATGAAATGAATGTGGCTAGTGGTGGTGGTTCTTCTTCTGGTGGTGTATCACCAAGTTTTAATTTAGGAGAATTAACTAATAAAGAAGATGTTACTACATTACAATTAATAATTGCTGGTTTGGCTGGTATTGCAAGTGCATTATTATCAATAAAATTTGGATTAGATTTAATTGGTGCTTCAAGTGTATTTTTAATTGTAAGTGGAGCTGTGTTGTTGATTCAAAGTTTAATAGAATATTTCGGACAATTAGATACATCTCTTAAAGATAATGGAACTTCTTGGGATGGATTGGGAAAAATAATTGCTTCGGTTGGAATTATACTTGCTGGAATTGCTTTGGCGATTTCATCAGTTCCGGTAGCAATTGCGGCTGCAATAGTTTCAATACTTGCTTTATTAGGAACTGCATGGGAAAGCATAATAGGTTTATGGACTAAAGGAAGTAATTGGATAAATGATAGAATGAATTGGTTGAGTGAAAGAGGGAGTATAGTTTTAACAAGTATATTGGCATTCGTTCACGATGCAATAGATGGAGCAATAGAAATATTTAATGGTTTGTTTAAAGGAGTAAAACAAGTTGTTGATGGTATTTTGTTATTGTTTAAAAAAGGCGAATTTAAAAATGGAATAGTAAGCATATTTAAAGGAATTGCAAATGCAATAATAGGCATAATCAATGCGATGGGTAGTGCTTTGAATGCGGTTATATCACCAGTAAGGGCATTAATAGTTGCTTATGGAAAAGTGACCGGAAAAGGTTGGACTATGGATAATATTAAAATACCTAAAATCCCATATCTTGCTCGTGGTGGTATCGTTAATAATCCCGGTAGAGGAGTTTTCATGGGTGGTTATGTTGCCGGTGAAAAAGGAGCAGAAGCAGTATTGCCTTTAACAGATGATACTTTACAAAGATTAGCAAGTATGATACCAATTACAGTTAATCTAACAAACACAATGAACGGTAGAGTAATAAGTAGGGAATTGCAAAAAGTGAATAGTAGTAGCGATTTTGCATTTAATAGATAGGAGTGGTATAATGTTTATAGATAAAGATAGTGTAATAATTGAAGGAATATCTATGGGACAATATTGTGTTGATGCCAAATTTGGTTATCATAAAATTTGGGGACCAGACTCCGGCAGAAACATGAAAGGCTCAAATTCTGGAACATTGCTTGGAATATTTCCGAAAATAACTTTACAATTTAAACCAAATTTAACTCAAGATGAATTATTTATAATTGCTCCTATATTAAATAAAGCAAGACAAGAAACAAAATACCATGATCCAGAATATAAAAAGAAAGTTACACTTTCAACATATACTGGAGATTGGGAATTGGTATATAGAAATTTAGAAAAAAATGAAGGTTTTAGTTGTGCATTTATAAGCAATGATGCAAGGGAGTGATTAAGTGAAAACTCATACAAGTAATTTTAAAGAAGAAATAAGTAAATTTGGAAGGCAAATTGATAGTAGAATCACATTCGGAGATACAGTATTGGGGAAAAATGACCTCAATGCTGTCGCTCCATCATATCAAGGGGCGATACTAAAATCAGTAATGAAACAACTTGATATTGATAGTAATGTTGCGATACCGATAGGAACTAATTTGAAGTATGAATTTGGCTTGAAAGTTAATGGAGAGTATGAATATATTAACTATGGTAATTACGTTGTTTATAGCATAGAAAAACAAGAAGATACGAATAGTTATAAAATAACTTGTTATGATAAGTTATTATATTCAATGTTAGACTATGCAAAATTGCCTATTACCTACCCTATTTCAATTCGTGATTATATTAATGCAATAAGTACAGCACTAGGTTTAAAATTTGCTAATAAGAGTGGCACATTTGCCAATTATAACAAACAAATACAAGCAGATTTATATGATGGGTTAGGTTATACATTCAGAGATGTTCTAGATGAATTGGCACAAGTAACTGCTAGTACAATTTGTTTAAATAATAATGATGAATTAGAAATAAGATATATAACTGAAACTGGCGATACAATTGATGAAGAATATTTAAAAGATGTTAATGTTAATTTTGGTGAAAAATTTGGTAAAGTAAATACAATAGTTTTAAGTAGAAGCGGTGATAGTGATAGTGTTTACTATCCATCAGTATTACCAGCAAATCCTTATGAAATAAAAATAAGTGATAACCAAATAATGAATGGCAATGATAGAGCAGATTTCTTGCCAGATATTTATAATAAATTAAATGGGTTAGAGTTCTATACAAATGATTTTGTATCAACTGGTATTATTTATTATGATTTATGCGATAGATATTCTGTTAAAGTTGGAGATAATACTTATTCTTGTGTTATGTTTAATGACGAAGTTTTAGTTACACAAGGTTTGGAAGAAAATATTTATACTGAACTGCCAGAACAAACTGAAACTGATTATAAACACGCAAGTAAAGATGACAGGATGATTAATCAAGTTTATATTATTGCTAAAAAAAATGAAGCTGAAATATTGGCGGTAGTTAAAACAACCGAAACTATACAAAAAGAAATAAACCCAACAAAAGATGAAAGTGGTTCGACAATAACAATTGAAGATGCTTCAGATAATCCGTTAACTTATTTAGAAATAGAGGGTAAAAGCGAACAAGACACAAGTAATCAAAGTGCTAATTTGTTTGATGAAGAATATTACAACAATGACTCCATTTATACGTCAGGCACATATAAATACACTAAGGCTAAGTTTAAAGGAAATCGCCCGTTATATTTTAGAGCCACAATAAAAGAGGGAAAAACTTCCCAAACTGGAGCTTATATAGCAATAAGCGAAAGTGCCGGAACACCATATCCCACTGGCACAATAACAGCTTACGCTGTAAATAATGGCGCATTAATTAAAGGATACGCAGACTTCACAGGTGTTGAAGATATTTATATCAATGTATATCCAAATAATTTAAAAGTGGCAACAATATTTGATAACTATAATTTATGGGTGTCTACTGATGATATTGAATATGTACCTTTTGTCCCAGACAGCCCAAGTCCTGATTATCCTAGTGAAATTAAAAGTGTAGGATATGAGAATTTATTAGATTATACAACAGTGCAAAATACTTCAAATACCACAACTACATTAATAGATAACGGTTTTAAAGTTACAGGTTTATATGCAGGTAAAGTTTTTATTGATAATTTAAAACCAAATACTAATTATTATTTACAATATATTACCGAAAGTATAATAGGAAACTTTAAACAAGTTTTTGTATTCCCCGCAAGTAGTACATCAACAATTATTAAATCAATTACCAATGGAACTGGTGATACATTTAATACTGGTGAACATACAAGTATTCAAATTTGGTTTTATTGTGAATTAGGGAACACAAATGCAGAAACAAATTTTACTAATATAATGTTATCGGAAAAAAAACATAACTATATACCATATGGTAAATATGGAATTGAAGTTGAAACAATTGGAAGAAACATTTGGGACGAACAATGGGAAGTAGGATTATATAGTCAAGTTAATGGAACTAAAGTATCTGGCTCAAATAGAATAAGGTCTAAAAATATATTTCCTATACCAAATGGAGTAACACTTTATAATAAACTAGCAACAAACTATTTTAATGCAATATTTTATGATAAAGATAAAAATTTTATAAAAGGTCAAAGTATGAATAAAGATGCCGAATTTGTGCCACCTGCAAATGCTTATTATATGGCATTTTATACTGATACAAGTTATGGTGCAGTATACAACAATGATATATGTATAAATGTAAGCGATGATAAAAATGGAGAATATTCGCCATATCAAGAAAGAATATCAACAATAATATTAGATGAGCCATTAAGAAGTCTACCAAATGGAGTTAAAGATATAGCATATATTAGAAATAATAAGTTATATGTTGATAGATACATCAGCATTAAAGTTTTAAATGGTAGTGAGGATTGGGGTATATATTATGCAGGTACTCATGATGGTATATATACTTACCATACAGAAATGCAAGACTCTAAAATTGGATTAAAAACATCAATTTGTTCACATTTTACTAATGTTGGGTATGCTTGGGACCTGGGTGAAATAGGGACTTATTCAGACCATCCGATAACACAATATAAATATTTTTTAACTGATAAAGCAACAGTAGATGAATTTAAAACTTGGCTATCAACTCATAATATACAAGTAGATTACGAATTAGCAGAACCATACACTGAAGAACTTGGTGAAATAGAAATATTAAAAACATTAAAAGGATATAATAATATTTTAACAACAGATGAATTGCTTCCTATAATAAATTTAACTTATGTTAGAGATACAGTTATTGCTGACTATGTAGAAAATCACGTTACAGAATTAAAACTCACAGAAAACGAAATTAAGGCTAGTGTAGAAAGTGTTAATAGTTCGGTTGATGGTTTAAATACAACTATAAATCGTGTTGAGGAAATAACAAATGATAATTCACAAGTTATTAATGTAATATCAACTAATATTGATAAAACTTCTGGTGAAGTTAGAGAAGTAACTACAACAACAGGATTTACATTTAATGCTGATGGGATGACTATTGATGATGGTAGTGGATTTAAAGCACAACATAGAGCAAATGGCACTTATTATAAAGATGGTGAATCTATTACAGGACAATATACCAAAGATGGTTCAAAACAAAAAGATTTAGAATTATTTGGTACATATAGTTATGGAAAAGAAACAATAGACGATACACCGATGTTTATAGGTCAATTATATAATGATGAAAATGGAGAAGAATGTTTTGGACATTTCTATAATGGGGAGGGATAAAAATGGAAACAATAAATGGTAATACAAATAATAGTCAATGGACTTTTAAATTAGAGGCAACAGAAACAGCATATAGTTTAGCAAACAAAACATCAACGGTTAAAGTGCAAGTTTATCTTGGTAGAGCAAGTTCGCAAAGTTATTTAGGTGGAAATTATAATTTATCAGTAAAATGTGCAGAACAAACACAAAATCAAAATGGTAATATACCATATCCAACATATATAAATGCTGGTGCATGGTTATTACTAAAAACATTTACATTTACAGTTTCAAATACTCAAAATCCTACAACAATATCAATATCTTCTTCAATGTCTAGTAGTGATTTTACTCCGTCAAGTGCAAATGCTAGTGGCAATTTAACTTTGACTAAACTACATGACGCTCCATTATTAACAGATATAATATTTGAAGAAAAAAATCAACAATTAATTAATATAGGTGTTGGCGATGATTATTTTGTTACAAATTTAAGTATCAAAAATCTTGAAATCGAGGCAACTACATCTGATAATGCCACTATAACAAAATACGAAGTTTTAAATGGTGATAAAATTTATGAATCAACAACAAATGTAGTTTCAATGAATTTAAAAAATAACATTTTAGAAACTATTTACGATAATAATTTAAAAAGAGAAGTTGCTCAATTAACTATTAGACTAACAGATAATTTGGGTGGTGTCTCAGAATTTGCATATCCATATAATTATGTTATTCCATATACAAAACCCGCTGTAGAAGCAACTTCTACAACAATAAAAAGAAAGACAGGCAACGGAACAGTATTAACTGATAATAAAGCCTTATTAAATTTTGTTGGAACTTGTTACAAAGGAAATGATGTTGTTGGTAATAACAACAAGCCAAAAGTTGAATATAAAATTTGGAACACAACAGAGCCAAATTATTCCACATTGACAACTCCAAATAGTGCAAATGTTACTATAAAAAATTATGAAATTAGCAATATATTATACACTAGCACTTACAATTATAAAATAAAAATAACTGATACATTTACAACAACCGAAACTACAATAAATGTAAAAACAGATAAAGTACCTACTGGCGTTTCTGTTTGGACTGAGTATAAAGATAGAGTGGATTTTATCAGAGCCACTATCGGTGGAAGTGACATAATAGAAAGTGGTAACGGATATATAAAATATTATGATGGAACAATGTTTTGTTTTGGTGAAAAAACAACAGAAGTATTATCATGGTTTCAAGATGGAATAATATACTTAAGCAGAAATCATACATTACCAAATTTTGCAAAAAGTTTTGTAAACAAACCTTTTGTTTTTAGAAACATTGAATATATGAATATTACAGGAAGAGATATTTGGCTTACTGGAACTGTTGCACCTACAAAAGACAATCCCGGGAATTTCAATTTAGCTACTTATTGGAATGCAACAGACACAACCTGTACAATATCATATTTTGCAATAGGAAGATGGAAATAGGCTTTTGCCTATTTTTTCTTTAAGTGGTATAATTATAAATAGAAAGGATGATTGATTGATGAAAAATTTATATGTAAATGTTTCAAGAGAAACAAGAATGGTAAACTTACCAAAACAATTTATAGCAGTAGATGGCGAGAATCTACAAAGTAAGCTTATTTTTACCTTTATTGATGAGTTTGTAAATGGTCAAGCAAGACTAGAATATGAAATAAATGGTAGTAAAAATTATATATTATTAGATAAAGAAAATGATACTTACACAATACCAGTAAAAAATGTTATGACTAGACAAGGACAAATTGATATGCAAATTGTTATAACTGAGGGAACTGACGAAGAAGAAATACCAGTATTTAAAAGTAATAAATTCTATTTATATTGCAATTCTTCTATAAATGCAGTAGAAGAAGCTCCAGATGGTTATGAATTATGGATAGAACAAGCAAATGTTAAATTAAATCAAATGGATAATATTGATATAGATATTAAGAGTGATGACGAAAATGTATTTGTTGAAATAACCAGAAAAGACGGAACAACAAAAACAGCGGTTGTTAGTGGCGGTGGCGGTGGCACAGGTGCATCAACGTACGCTGAATTACCTGATAAACCTAAAATTAATAATGTTACATTGAATGGTAATAAAACATTAGATGATTTGGGAATTCAACCCAAAGGTGATTATTTAAAATCAGAAAGTGATCCAACAGTTCCGTTGCATGTAAAAAACATAACACAAGAAAATATTTCTAATTGGAACAATAAAAGTGATTTTAGTGGTTCATTTAATGATTTAAAAGATATACCAACAAATATTGCTAAGACTAACGAAAATAATAATTTTAGTACAGGTCAAACAATAAATGGCACTTTAACTATTAATGGTGATATAGTTCAAAATGGTGAAAGTTATGAAACACACGCAGAACAAGTATATACTGAAAAAGATGAAATAATCACTAGAGCTGGTGCTGTTGGTGGATTATCTCAAAACCAATTAACAGGTATTAGAGCAAAAAAATATGACGGTGCAAATGATGGACAATTAGGTTTTGATAATACTGGTACTGCAAGAGTGGGAGATGAAAATGATACTCAACCATTATTAACAAGAGATGAAGCAGAAAATTTAACTGATGGGCAAGTTTTAATTTGGGATGCAAATAATCTAAAAGCAAAAGGCAGTAGTGATTATGTAAAAAATAATCAAGTTGCTAGTCAAACAAAATTAGGACTTGTTAAAGTGTGGACTTCTGTAAATGAAGATGGAGATGTAGGCTTAAACATTTCAACGGAGGTTTAGTATGAACGTAAATACAAGAGATTTAGGTTTTATAAAATTCAATGGTGAAGAAATGAACTGGTTTAAGTTCAATGGTGTAACAGTTTATGAGAGTTGGAGAGAACTTATCGCTAGTGGAGTTCCGCCATTAAGTATTTATTCTAGTGGTAGAGATTTGTTAAATTATAAAATGTATGGTAATAGTAGACAAGATGGAGTACCTACACCAGAAGCACCAATTGAAGTTGAGAGTGTTGGGATTAAAACACCAAATTTATATGACAAAGAAAAATATCCATTGGATATTGGTTTTTGGGTTAATCCAGATAATGGCTCAGTTTCCACGTCTACTAATTATAATGCCACAAAATTAGAAATGCCAATAGAACCTAATACTACATACACAATTAATCACATATCAGCTAACGATGCTTCTAGTGTTGTATTCTATGATGCTGACAAAAAGTATATATCAGGAACTAGAAATGGTGTAGGATTTACAACACCATCAAATTGTAAATATATCAGATTTTCAGTAGGAATTAACGTTGACCCAAATACTGTTCAAATGAATTATGGTACAGAAATATTAGGTTTCGAACCATTTGGTTATAGAATACCGGTTAGAGCAAGTAATGGAAAAGAAGAGGTAATAACAAATATATATTTACATGAACCATTAAGAAAAATTAATGAGCATATAGATTATATAGATTTTGAGAAAGGTATAGTTTATAGGGCTATACAAAAATTTTATATAAAAGATTTTGTATGGAGCAAACACGCAACTTATCCATACATTTACAGTGTTTATAGCTCTTTGCTTGGCGGCTCAACTGGTGTCAACCCTATATCTAATATACTTGATAGTACATCTTATTTACCACCAAAGAGTATTAAAGATATGACAAAAGATTATTGTATCAAAATGCATAACACATCAATGTCTCTTTATATTTCTGATAGTGTTCATACAACCGCCGAAGAAATGGTTAATTATTTAGGTAATGGATATTTTATAATCATAGCCCAAACACCGACAGAGGAAACAATAGAATTACCAAATATAAAAACATTAAAAGGAAATATAACAATAGATATAGATGATAGTATACAACCTAGTAATATGGAAATTGTTTATATGGGAAAGTGAGGTGAAATTATGGAATTTATACAAAATTATCTTTTTGAAATTTTAGCAACCATAATTACAGCATTGGGTTCTTTTATAGGGGTTAGTATTAAGAACACATATACAAAATATATAAATACTAAGACAAAAAAAGAAATAGTAAAAGATACAGTTAATTATGTAGAGCAAGTCTTCAAAGATATTCATGGGGAAGAAAAACTTGAAATGGCAAAAAGAAAATCAATAGAATGGTTAAACGAAAAAGGAATTAAGATTAGTGAAACTGAACTAGAAATATTAATTGAAAGTGCAGTAAACGCTTTAAAAGGAGAATAATAAAATGGAATGCAGGGTTTTAGAAAGTAAAAATTGTAGAATAACAAGCGATTATGGAAAAAGAGGTAATAGTTTTCATCATGGCGTTGATATTGTTAAATATTATAGTGAATTAGATTATATTGTAGCTCATTCAGACGGAAAAGTTATTGAATGTAGAGATGGCTTAGGCAATATGAAAGGTAGTGGCTCTTATGGAAATTATGTTAAAATAGACCATGGTAATGGATATTGTACTTTATATGCACATATGGAAAAAGGACTTAAAGTTTCAAAATCTCAAACAGTTAAAAAAGGACAAAGAATTGGGTACATGGGTAATAGTGGTGATTCTAACGGAGGACACTTGCATTTTGAATTATGGGAAAATGGTTCAAGAATAAATCCAACTGATTATTTAAACAAAGATTTACCTACAAATAATAAAAATGTAAATGTTTATTATAGAGTTAAAACTCAAAAACATGGATGGTTGCCAGAAGTAAAAAACTTAGAAGATTATGCAGGATGGGAAAACAGCCCTGTTACTGATGTCGCTATTAAAGTTGATAAAGGTAGCATTAAATATAGAGTTCACATTAAAGGTAAAGGATGGCTACCGTATGTTACTGGTTATAATGTTAAAGATGTAAATAATGGTTACGCTGGAGATGGTAGAATAATTGATGCTATTGAAGTTTATTATTATACACCAAATGACATAAGACCATATAAAAGAGCAAAATATAAAGTAAATAATTATTCTTGGCAATACGATAATGAAAAAACTAAGGGGCAAGATGGTTATGCTGGATTATTTGGAGTAAATGTTACTAAATTCCAAATCACAATTGAATAAAAAAGACCTATTTATATAGGTTTTTTTATTTTATTTAAAAAATATTTAAAAAGTATTAAAAAAGTATTGACTTAGTATCTAAAAGGTGCTATACTTAGTATGTAAAATAAAGAGGGAGAGATGAAAAATGATTTTACAAATTGAAATAAAAAAGGTGGAACGGCTGATAAATGAAAAAGGTTATATACCAGTATTAAATGGTAATAAAATAATATTATTAATAAATAAAATAACTGGTAAAACATATAAACCAAAAAAAGAATTAGGAATTGTTTAAGGAGGAAATATGAAAAAGAAATTAAGTTGGGTTGCAATTGGGAACATGGTTGGATTAATTGGGAGTGTAGTATTTATATTAGATACTATATATCAAGTAATATTTAAAAGAGCAACACTTACATACTTTGGTTTAGGATTAACAATAGTGGCTTTTATAGTTTTTGGTGCCAATTTTAATTACTTTGAAGAAAGATTATCAAAAAAATAATAAAAAAATACATTTCATATATTGTTTAAATATTAAAATTGTGTTATAATTGTATTAACAATGAAAGGAGGTTAAAATGAAAATTAAAGATAAAAATATGATAAATTTGCAAATTGACGGAGATTTAAAGACCAAATTGTCAGAAATTGCAGAAAGAAATGGATTACCATTGGCTACATTTATAAGATATGTTTTATTAAAATATGTAGAAAAAGAGGATAAGTAAATGACAAAGGAAGAATATTTAAAGGTTTTAAAAGATAGTTTCAAAGATTTCAAGTTTTATGAAGATGGGCATTATTACGAATGCAAAGGAAAACGTGTTGGAATATCAGTTACTAGATTTATTGCTGAATATGAAAACGAATTCAATGAAGAAGAAATGGCGGAAAAAGTTGCTTTAAAAAATTATAAAACTAATTTAGATACAGGAAGTTTTTTACCAGATACAATAGAAGAAGTTTTAAAAGAATGGCATTATAAAAGAGATTTTAGTTGTGAAAAAGGAACAACTTGTCATGAATTTGCACAAAGTTTGTGGAGTGGAAACGAATACAAAGCTTTACACTTTGACGAAAGCGAAGAATATATGAGAGCATTAGTTAGAGTAAGAGGACAAGCAATAAATTTTTGGGCAGATTATAGAGAGCATTTAGAACATTTAATTGATGAACTTCCAATTGGTTCTGAAGAATATAATATTGCCTCATGTGTGGATCACTTATTTTACAACAAATTAACTGGTGGTTTGGTTCTAGTAGATTACAAGACAAACTCACTTATGGATGGGTATAATAAGAAAGCATACAAGAAAGCAATGAAAGTTCCATTAAGTCACATAAACGATGATGCTTTACATCACTACTACATACAATTAAGTATTTACAAGTATTTAATTGAGAAATACACAGAATTAAAAGTTGATGAAATGTTTATTGTGTATATGAGCGAAAATATTGAAAATTATGAAATTATCGACATTCCTTATTTAAAGGAAGAAGTAGAAAAGATTTTAGAGAATAGGAGAGAAAAAAATATGAAAAGTGTTCCAGTATTATTGATTGGAAAAAGTGGAAGTGGTAAATCTGCTTCAATGAGAAATTTTAAGAAAGAGGAAATTGCAATTGCAAATGTTTTGGGGAAACCATTACCATTTAAAAGTAATTTAGATGCACCAAAGGTTGACAACTACGATATACTATTAAAAGCTATACAAAACACAGATAAGAAAGTTATAGTTGTGGATGATGCAAATTACTTAATTACAAATGAATTTATGAATAAATCAAGTGTTAAGGGATTTGATAAATATAATGAGATGGGTAATAATTTCTTTAACCTTATCAACGGAATTAAGAACATCGAGGGCGGTAAGACAGTTTACTTAATAATGCACGAAGATACTGATGATGATGGAAATGTTAAACCTAAAACAATTGGTAAATTGCTTGATGATAAAGTTAATATTCAAGGGATGTTTACTATTTGTTTAAGAAGTATGTATGATAATGGCAATTACATTTTTAGATTAAAAACAAATGGTCTAGATTGTGTTAAGACACCAATTGGTTTATTTGAAGAAGAACAAATGGAAAACGATTTAAAATTAGTTGATACTAAGATTAGAGAATATTATGAATTAGATAAAGAAGGTGCTACTGAATAATGAAGATAGTAATACCTTCAGAATATAGAGATTTATTTTCGGAAGATATAATGACATTAGAAGATATATTAGAAGTTGTAAAAGAATTAAATAATGAAATTAATAAATTAAATGAAAGAGAGGAAAAATAATGATTGAAAATCTTGGTAGAGTAGAAGAATTGTTAAGCAAAATTAATATAGAACTTGATAGTTTAGAAAGATTGTTTGGTGGTTGTAGAGCAACATCTTCTGAGGAATGTTGCGAAGTACCAAAAGAAGAATGTATTATGGATACAGTAAATATAAGTTTACAAAAAGCAGATTATGCTTTATGTGTATTAGAAAGAATTAATAATATTTTAAAAGGAGGAAATAAATAATGGAAAGAATTGAAAATTGGGAAACAGTAGAAGCGAAAGGAATGGATGATTTTAAAGCCCTACCAATTGGGGCTTACGAGTGTGTTATTAAGGATGCTAGAGTGAATGTAAATGAAGAAACAGGAAAGAAAACATTCAAAGTATCAGTAGATATTGCCAAAGGTGAATATCAAGATTATTTCTTAAAGAGATATACAAACAATACAAATACTGATAAAAAATGGGATAATAACGCAGTTAGATACTTAGGATTTGAGGGTGATAATGTTTCATACTTTAAAGGATTTATCACTAGCGTAGAAAACTCAAACACAGGTTATAAATGGAATTGGGATGAAACTACATTAAAAGGCAAGAAAATCTGTGGTGTGTTCCAATATGAAGAGTACGAAAAACAAGATGGATCTAGAGGTGTTAAGGTTAGACTTAACAAGTTCAGAAGCATGGATAAAATGAAAGATATTGAAGTAAGTGATGCAGTTAAAACTTTAGATGGTAAATATATTTCAATAGATGATTACAACGAAAGAAATGATGAAAACAAGCAATTAAATGACTTATTCGGCGATTCAGTTGTAGAGATTTCTTCTGGTGACTTACCATTCTAATTATGAAAATAAAGGGCTTTGAAAAAAGTTCTTTTTTTGTGTATTTTTTACGAAATAATTATTGACATTTTATATATGTGTGTTATAATTATATCAGATAGAAGGTAGGTGAAGAAATGTATATTGCGATTACAGAAAAATTTGATACTATAAATCAAAGAGCGGTGGCTGAAAAAGTCGGTATTACACCAGCAACAATGTGTAGGATAATCAATGGTAAACAAACAACAAATAAGACAACAGCTTATTGTATTGTTAAAACCATTCATAACGAAGCAATGATTGAAGAATATTTTAAAAAGAAGGGAGAATAACAGATGGCTAAGAATAGTTTTATATTATATCATGACCAAAAAGAAGTTATAGATGAACTTGATGATGAACAAGCAGGAAAACTTATTAAAGCCATTTATGAATATAATGTAAATAAAAAATTAACTTTAACAGGGGCATTGAAATTGGTATTTATTCCCTTTAAAAATTCATTTGATAGAAATGATGATAAGTGGGATGATATAGTCAAAAAAAGGAGTGAAGCAGGCAAAAAAGGAATGGAAAAGAGGTGGAAAAACGAACAAAATATAACAAATGATAACAAATGCTATCAAACGATAACAAACATAACTGATAGTGTTAGTGTAAGTGTTAGTGATAGTGTAAGTGATAGTGTGAGTGTAATAAATATAGACTACCCACGCACACACACCGAAGTTTTTGATTTTTGTTTTTTCCTTTTTCCGGATTGTGTGGAAAAAGATTTGAAAGATAGTTGCAAGAAATTTTATAATTATTATCAAGAGAAGAAATGGGCAGGAGTTAATGATTGGAAAGCGAAAGCGGAGATATGGGTGCAAGATGATATTAAGGATAAAAAAATAAAAGTGATAGATACGAGTAGGAGGTTGTGATGAACTTTAGCAGAAATTACAGAGAAGAAATGGAAAACGAATTTTTGGCTTTGTTATTGAATAAGAATGAGTTATTTGATATTACGCAAATTAAACCACAATATTTTTCTAGTAAAGATAATGCTAAAATATTTGAGTATTGTAAAGAATGCTACGATAGTTATAAAACTGTTAGTCCGGTTAAGATAGTTGAAAAACACAAAGATATTGACTTTATTAAAATGGGCGATTTAGTAACAAATACATTTCATCTTAACGAGGCTTGGAAAGAACAAATAAAATTAGCCGAAGAAAGTATCGTGAAATATTACAAAGAAGATATCGTAAATATTATGAATAAAAAGTTGGAGCGAAAAGAAATTAGCTATGATATGTTTATGAAGCGAATGAAAGAATTGGACGATATTGAATTGGTTAAGGGTAGCACAACGATAAGTGTTGAAGAACTTATGGAGAATATCAACACAGATAATGTGCAAATTAAATTGAATGGTTTTAGTAAGTTGAATAATTATTTAAACTTAGTTCAAGGTGATTTCTTAATTATTGGTGCGATGACTGGGCAAGGTAAATCAGGATTTATGTTAAATCTGATGAATGATTTAATGGATAGATTCCAATGTATTTATTTCAATATGGAAATGAGTAAGTCAACAATTTATAAAAGATTGATTTCGATTAAGGCGGATGTTAAGATTGATGATATACTAAGCCCACAGACTGATTATCAAAAGAAATGGATAGAATCAGCAATGCAGAAGATAGAAAATGCTGGATTGATTGTAGAACACAAGGCGAATGATATTAAGGCAATTAAAAACATCTTGGTTAAACATAAAGACAAAAAAAGGCACACGATATTGTTTATAGATCACTTGGGATTAACTAGGGCGGATAATACCAAAAGTTTATATGAACAAGCTACTGAGGTTGCTAAGCAACTAAGACAAATGTGTTTAGAGTATGATTGCACGATTATTAGTGCCAGTCAGTTAAATCGTGGGGCATATCAAAGTGAGAAACCTACGTTATCACAATTAAAAGATTCTGGTGAATTAGAAAACAGTGCTAGTAAGGTAATATTGCTTTATCGCAATGGAAGTGACGATGGAAAGAATCCAATTAGTCAGATTAACATTGATATTGTAAAAAATCGTGATGGGGTTACTGGTTATGTTGAAATGGAATATAATAAACAAAAACAAATTTTTAAGGAGATAGTGTGAGATGAAAGAATTATGGAAAATTTTAGAAGAAAATGAAACATTATTAAATTTATTTACAACAATAGTATGTTTTGCAATTATAGGTGTGGTTGCAATATTGTGTTGGTTATTTGGGTAGGAGGGTAAGAATGATTAGTTTTATATTAGGCGTAATAGTAGGCATAGTAGTAATGGCAATATTTATAGGAGGTAAGAATGAGTGAAGAAAGAAAGGGTATAAATCTATTTGAAGTAAATGGTATTCAATATACTGATAATATTCCAGAAAATATGTTTATAGGAATAACTAAAGAACAATATTGTGAATATTTACAACTCCAACAAGAAAACCAACAACTAAAGAATAATTGGAATGAATTAAAAGAATGGTTGAAATCATTAGGATTATTAACAGTAGTAATGAAAATGCTACAAATGGAAATAGATGGTGATGAGAATGAATAAAAGACAAAAAGAAATGTTGCAAGATTTATTAGATAGTAAAAATAATCAAATAAAACAATATAAATCTGTATTAGATGAAATAAGAGATGTATTAAATAATCAAATGGATTATAGAGAATTTGTAGATATAGTAAATGCTATTGAAGAAATATTAGATAAGGTGAAAGAATGAAAGCAAAAGAAATGTTTGAAGAATTAGGGTATGAACTTATTTCTGGAGATGATAATGAATTAATTAATTATAGAATTGATTTAGATTATACTTCTTTCATACAAGTGGTATTTAACAATAATACAAAAAGGTATTGGAGTGGAGAAACAAGAAAAACATATTTTGATGGTTATTTAAGAAAAGAAAATACACCAATTGGAATAGATTTGAATTTACAAAAAGCAATAAATAAACAAATAGAGGAATTGCACTGGAATGATTAGATGTTGGAAAGATATTAAAGGTTATGGAGGTAAATATAAAATATCTAATTATGGTGATGTTGTATCTCTTCCTAGGTTTAAACAAAATCATAGTAAATTACAAGAAGTTCCTATCAAAGTAATTAGTAAATATACAAATAAGAAAAATGGCTATGTATATGTTTATTTATGTAATGATGGGAAATACAAAAATATAAGACTTCATAAATTAGTTGCAGAAAATTTTATAGATAATCCAAATAACTATAAACAAATAAATCACAAAGATGGAAATAAAAAAAATAATAGAGTTGATAACTTAGAATGGTGTAGTTGTTCTTACAATATTAAAGATATGTATAAAAGAAATGGGAAATATCAACAAGACAAGAATATAATAAATGATTATTTAAAATTAAAATCTTGTAGAAAAGTTGCTAAAATTTACAATATGTCAAGTGAAAATATAAGATGTATTTTAAAGAGAAATAATGTAGATAGAAGTTAGGATGGTTAGAAAATGATAATAAAGAATAAAGAGTTAGAAAAAATGTTAAAAGAAAAAGGAAGAAGATATACTTTAACGATGTATGTTAATAGATTATTCCACATGACTAATAAACAATTAGATTATGTTTTAGCTTGGAAGGAGGAAGAAAAACATGGATAATTTTTATTTAACCGACGAAGATATACATGGATGCGAAGAAAACGAAACAGAAATGATTTTGAGAGATAGATTGAAAAAGGCAGAAGAAAGAATAAAAGAACTAGAAGAAATAATTGAGGAATCAATAAAAACATTAAGTAAAAAATAATTAATAAAAGCGAAAGTGGGTGTAAAAATGAATTTTAAAAAAGAAATTGAATGTTTTAATAAATTGTGCAAATATCGTGTTAGGTGTAAATGTTCACATACTATTATTATGCCTAAATCCGATAGAGTAATTTGTTCTTATTGCAAAAAATGGATATATCGTACACCCGAAATAGAGTTTAAATATAAGTTGCAGGAAAAAATAAAAGAAATGGAAAAAGAAAAAAATGAATGAAACTATATTTTTAGAAAATAAAGCATTGATAAATTTTATTATAAAAAAAATGAAACTTAATTACAATTTAGAAGAATGTTATATGGTTGGTGAAGAAGCCCTCATAAAAGCCACAAAAACATTTGATGAAACAAAAGGTTATAAATTTAGCAGTTATGCAACCAAATATATTCAGTATGAGTTATCAAATTATTTGCAATATAAAAAATGTGGAAAAAGAAAATATGATGATTATTTGATTTCATTAAATGAAGAAATAGAAAATACAGACACAACATTACTTGAAATGATAGATAGTGGAATTAACCTAGAAGAAGATATTTTAAAACAAGAAAAAATAAAACTACTTAAAGATATAGTTTATATTTTAGAACCGCAAGATAAATTTATGTTAGAACATTATTTTGAACTTTGGGGGAATAAAAAAATGACTCAATTAGAAATTGCCAAAGTTTTAAATGTTAAACAAAATTATGTTTCTTTCAGAATAAAAAGGGCAATGAGAATAATTAAAAAGATAATGGAGGATAAGTATGGAAAAGAAAATTAAAATAATAGATTTATTAAATAAAATAGCAAATGGTGAAGAAGTACCAGAAAAAATAAAATTTCAAAATTGTATTTATACAACAAAAAATCCTGTTGTTAATGAATATAGAACTGAAGATGGGCGAACATTAACTGAAAATCATTATATGGTTGAAGCCTTTCTAACTAATGAAGTAGAAATACTAGATGAAGAAGATGAATTTGAAGATATTGAAGAATTAACTTGTAATGAATATGATTTTGAGAAAAAAGCAATCAATCAATTAATCAAAAACCAAAAGAAGATAATAGAGAGGTTAAAAGATGAAAAATAAACTAACATTTTCGCAACAAGTAATACTTGACTGTGTAAAAAGATATTACGAAGAACATTACGAAGCACCTACGCTTGAGGAAATATGTTATATGGCTGACTTAAATACAATTTCAACAGTCCATATTCATTTAAAAAACCTACAAAAGAAAGGTTATATTGAAGTGCAACCCAGAATCAAGCGTGGCATTAAAATTTTAAAACAAGATTAAAACCTATTTATTTGCGTTTTAAGACACTTTTATAGTCAGCTAGTATATTTATACTATTTTGATGTTTTCATTTGCTACACGCAAGAATTTCAAGGCGTAGTGTGAAAATATAACGAATTATGAACTAATTAAAACTAAAAAAGGAGATGAATGATATGAAATGGGAATTATCACCATTAGAAGAGCAAGAAACTTTAATTAATATTGATTATTTTGAAAGGACTATTAAAATTTATACAAATAGAAAGTCGGTTGCAGATAGATTAATTAGAAAAATTGGTGAACCAACTAAAAAATATGAAAATGATGGCTCAGTTTATGCAATCGAATATGTTAGAAATTTATTTGATAAAGATTTAGCAAAATTCTTTTCAAAAGCATTATTAGTTGGAAGTTTTAGAGAAAAAGAAGAAAAAGAGGAAGAATAGATGGAAAAAGATTTATTAAAAATAATTGAACATTTTAAAGTAAATAATCAACAGAGAAAATTACAAGAAGAGGTTTTTGAATTACAGGAAGCAATTACCAAACATGAAAATAAAAATCCAATAATAACTGCAATTGATACATTAAACAAAGTTGCTAATAATATAAATGGTAAAGAATATAAAATGCTTAGCATTGAAAATATAAAAGAAGAAATTGCTGACATTTGTGTTATACTAAGACAATTTATGGAATATTATGATATAACTCAAGATGAAATAACAGATAAAATGGTTGAAAAAATCAATCGTACCTTAGAAAGAATTGAAAGTGGGTATTATGAAAAATAATATTATAATTTGTGATACTCGTGAGAAAGGCAACAAGAAAATTCTTGAATATTTCGACAGTGTGAATCAAGACTATATCATTTCAAAATTGGATGCGGGGGATTACAAGCTATACAAAGACTACACCACTATCATCGATAAAAAAGATGGCTTACTCGAACTCGCTGGTAATCTCTGCCACACTCAGGAACACGAACGTATAAAAAGAGAAATTGCCAAAGCTCGTGAACTTGGTTGTCAAAACTTTATCTTCTTGATTCAAGATAACAAAATTAAATCAACTGAAGATATCGCCAATTGGACTTCACCACATACTAAGGTAAAGGGTGCTACTTTATTGAAAATAATGAGGACAATGAAGGAGAAATATGGTGTTAGGTTCATTATTGTTCCCAAAAAAAATATGGGAGAAATGATTATAAAATTGTTAGGAGAATAAAATGGAAATAGAATGTTATAAGTTGCTGAAACAATATAAAAATAGGCTAACGATACAACAATACAAGACCTTAAAAGGTCAAATAAACTCAGGGGATTATGATGGGTTCGTAAAAGGTTTATTTAAGATAGCAAAAAGAAAGGTATTAAAAAATGAAAATTAAAGTATTAGAATTATTCGGCGGAATAGGGGCTTTTAGTAAAGCTCTTGAAAGATTAGGAATAGAATATGAAATTGCAGACTATGTAGAAATAGATAAATATGCAGTAGCAAGTTACAATGCAATGCACAATACAAACTTCGAGCCACAAGACATATGCCAATGGAACAAAGATATAGAAGTAGATTTAATAATGCATGGATCACCTTGTCAAGATTTTTCCCTAGCAGGAAAACAAGCGGGTGGAGATGAAGGAAGTGGAACTAGAAGTAGTTTAATGTATGAAACAATAAGAATAGTGGAAAAACTGAAGCCTAAATATGTGATATGGGAAAATGTGAAGAACTTATTAAGTAAGAAACATAGACATAACTTTGATGCTTATTTAGAAACAATGGAACAGTTAGGTTATACAAATTATTATCAAGTATTAAATGCAAAAGACTATGGTATTCCACAAAATAGGGAAAGAGTGTTTACTATTAGCATAAGAAAAGACATTGATAAAGGCTATACATTCCTAGAACCACAAGAACTTAAATTAAAACTAAAAGATATGTTAGAAGATGAAGTTGATGAAAAGTATTATTTAAGTGATGAAATGGTTAATAAAATAAGAGCAAGTAACTTTATGCAAGAAAGAAAGAGAATACAAGAAAAAGAATATTGCGATACTCTGTTGGCAAGAGATTGGAAGGATCCTAAATGTATAGAAATTAAAGAAGCCACAAAACAAGGTTATAAAGAAGCATTTGAAGGTGATGGTGTAAACATATCCTCAAGAATGAAATATCAAAGGGGTAATGTTCAAAAAGAAAGCATACAAACCATTACAACATCAGGTGGAAATGATAGAGGAGTGGTTTTAAAATCAAAATGTAAAAGGCTAGAAAGTTTAGTTGAGAAAACTGATTTTGAAGAAGGCAAAGTGTTAAATATGGATCTATATAATCAAACAACTAATGAAAATATAAGCCAATGCTTAACAGAACCACATCATAATTCACAAAGGTTATTTGATGGATTAAGAATAAGAAAACTCACACCATGTGAGACTTGGTTGCTTATGGGTTTTGATAAATCAGATTATGAGAAAGCATCTAAAGTTAATTCAAATACTCAATTATATAAACAAGCAGGTAACTCAATTGTAGTAAATGTATTAGAAGCAATATTAACTAACTTGCTAAAATAATTATTCTGTGGTATAATGTATTTAGTGGTATCCACCACTAAATCTTTTTATTCTTTTTTTGTAAAATTAGAACAAAGTTTTTTTCATGTTTTTTCACCCCCCTTTGTTCTTTTTTTATGTTTTTATATCACAATGTATCAATTTTGTGGTATAATTATATTAGAAATAAAAAGGCAGGGTTGATATTATGGAAATATACATTAATCCAAATTCAACATTTAGAGAAATAGTAGATAATATAGAGGCGATTAAATCCCACGTTAGGGATACTATCGGCTCTTTTTCTTCGTTTGAAATGAAGCAACAACTTAAATTTAAACAAGAACTACGAAACCAAATATATGCTCTAAAATTTGAATTATGGAAAAAAGAAAGAATTTTGGAAACAATCTACGATTACTTTCCGATTCACAAATTAAAAGGAATTAAATAAACAGGGGAGAACAAAAATGAAAATAATTAACATTAACTTAGGAAAAGACCTAAAAGAATTACGCATTATACCGATAAGTGACGTACATATCGGCGACAAATTAACTAACTATAAACTATTAAAACAAGTGATTGAAACAATAAAAGACACACCGAACGTTTATACAATCCTTAATGGTGATTTATGCAATACTGCGTTAAAAAATAGTAAATCAGATGTATATAGTGATGATTTAACACCGATGGAACAAATTTTAAAATTGGTTGAAATATTAGAACCTATAAAAGACAAAATACTTGTTATAGGAACTGGAAACCACGAAGATAGAATATCAAAAGAAACAAATATTGATATTATCAGGTTGGTTGCTAGAGAATTGGGCATAGAAGATAGATATGCTAATAATTGGTGGTATTTATTTTTAAGATTTGGTGAAAAAGAGAGAGGAAGAAAAGCGCCAATGTGTTACCAAATAACTGGCTATCATGGCTCAGGAGGTGGCAGAAAAACAGGCGGTAAAGCAAACAGACTAGAAGAAATGAGTCAAACAGTAATAGCAGACTTATACATAATGGGGCATACACACAAACCATTATCAACTAAAGGTGCTATATACTTACCGGA
Source organism: Bacilli bacterium (assembly GCA_045638445.1). Lineage (GTDB taxonomy): Bacteria > Bacillota_I > Bacilli_A > RF39 > UBA660 > CAG-1000. The sequence continues at coordinate 24,361 of JAZUBJ010000106.1, forward strand.
TTATGCAAACAATTCACTTAATAAAAAACAACTTTACTACTTAATGACTAACTCATTCTTAGACTATGGTGGCTATGGTGAAAAACTTGGATTTAGTCCAACTGACAACACTCCAACCGAAGCTATACTTGACGGAACTAAGAGAAAAATAAAAATAATTTTGTAGGGGGTGTTATATGAAACCAATTACTCGTGAGATGATTAAACTTTATGGCATCAAAGATTTTGACTTTATGGGCTACGATATTAAACGAAAGGAATCACTATCATTCCACCACCTTATCGTTCCTCGCCGACATTGCAAACAAGAAGGATTAGGTGAGGGATATTTTATATGGAACGGTGCTATTTTACGCCAGGACACATCACACGACTATTTGCATACTATTGAAACTATTGATTATGATGTATTTTCTGCACTAACTTCGGAAATGATAGATATGAACATAAAAGGTTATTTAGATATTCAAAACCTACGCTACATCAAGGATATTTTGCTTTATTTTGAGCGTGAACACGACCACGATAGAAGTAGAAAGGGGCGCCTTTTAATCAAGCGAGAATACACTCACAATCGCTTTAACTGGGAGTAATTAGACTTTTTCTCCCTTTTATGTTATAATTTTATTTGAAATTTAGAAGAAAAGTAGGTGGTAATATTAACATCGACAAAATGATAAATATGTTATTACTTAAACTTTCTAAAACACACGATATATTCTTTATAGAAAAACGAAATTATTGTGATGATAAAGTTTACAAAACATTTATTGTTAAAATAGATAAGACTAGCGAAGAATTTAGGAATAAACGTGATTTATTAATATTTTTATCAAAACATTAAAGGAGATGATATAATTGGCAAAATTAACTGATTTGGAAAAGCAACAAATTATTGCTGATTATATTGAAACGCAAAATTATAGTGAAGTTGCTAAAAAATATAACAGAAGTGTTGAAACTATTAGAAATGTTGTTAAAGCTAACAAAGACGTTGGAAAAAAATTGAAACAAAAAAAAGAAGAAAACACTCAATCTACAATAGAATATATGCAAACGCAACACGAAAGCAAAAAGAGAATCTTAGATAAAATATTAAAGGCAATAGAAGAAAAAGCAGATAATATTGATATGTTTACAAATATAAAAGATTTAGCAACTGCTTACGGAATTATTTTAGATAAAGAACTTAAATTTATGGAAATGCAACGTGGAAATGCTAATAACGAAGAATTAAACAAAGTTAAAGAGTTACTTACAAAGATAAGTGATGGTGCTAACAATGGGTAAATTGACATCTCCGAAACAAGATGAATTTATTAGGAATGCAACACATAGATACAATATAAAAGTAGGAGCTAGAAGATGTGGTAAAACCTATTTAGACAACTTATGGACTATACCAACACGAATATTAGAACGAAGTGGTAAAGATGGGTTGTATGTTATTCTAGGCGTATCTAAAGGCACGATAGAGCGAAATGTATTACAACCTTTAAGGCAGATTTATGGAAAGAATTTAGTTGGTACAATTAATTCAAACAACATAGCTAAGTTATTTAACGAAGAAGTTTATTGTCTTGGTGCTGAAAAAATAAGCCAAGTTTCTAAAATTCAGGGTACATCAATTAAATATTGTTATGGTGATGAGGTTGCCAAGTGGAATCAGGAAGTATTTATTATGGTTCAAGGATCGTTAGATAAGCCTTATTCTATGTTTGATGGAGCATTAAACCCGGAAAATCAATCACATTGGTTGAAAAAAGATTTTCTTGATAAAGTTGAAGAAAAAGGGCTTGATGTTTACGTTCAACATTACACGATATTTGACAATCCTTTTTTAAGTAAAGAATTTGTTGATAACTTATGTAAAGAATACGAAGGAACAGTATTTTATGATAGATTGATACTTGGACTATGGAAAAATGCAGAAGGTATTATATATAAACAATTTGCAGACAATCCAAGCGAATATATAAAAGAAAAAGCAATTGATGAACGTGGCAACCCAATTAACTTTATGATTATATCAATTGGGATAGACTATGGAGCAACGCAAGGTGAAACTGAATTTAAAGCAACAGGAATAACACCTTATTTTAAACAAGTTTGGACTTTAGACGAGGAAAAGTTGAGTGGCTTACATTCACCAGAGCAAATGTATGAAAAGTTTGTAGAGTTTTATAGACGAGTTGTTGATAATTATGGTAAAGTTACCCATGCTTTCGGCGATTATGGTGCATTAGGTCAAGTTATTACTTATGGTTTAAATAGACACTTACAACAAAAAGGAATACCTTTACAAGTTCAGGATTGTATCAAGGGTAGAATCGTTGACAGAATCGAGTTAGATTGCCATTTATTTGGGCAAATGCGTAGGTTTATACTTCGCAAGTGTAAATACCTTATAGAAGCATATTCTCAGGCTCTGTGGGATGATAAAAAGGAAGATGAAAGACTTGACGATGGAACAACACCGATAGATGATTTGGACGCATCGGAATATTCAATGTTTCCATTTTACGATAAACTTATGATGAATATACAAGGGAGGTAGTTTATGAAATTATTTAATTTATTTAAAAAGAAAAATAAACAAACTACTTTTTGTTATTGCCCAGATTGTGGTAATGAATTAATAAGTAGTAATAGTTTTATTAAAGATGAATATTATGTTTATTATAAATGTTCAAAATGCGGTAAAGAAACAAAATGGATTTTTGATACACCTGTACCTATTTTGATAAAAGATTTAAAGGAGGACTAGTATGAAATTAGAAAAGTTTTTACAAGATAATTATAATTACAACCCAGATGTTAAAAATGTATTAGCAAGTTATATTGACCAATGGAAGAGTTGGTATCAGGGGAATGTAAAATCATTCCACAATTATTTTATTTACAATGGTAAAAAGAAAGTGCCACAACAAAGATATACAATGAACATGGCAAAGGAAATTAGCGAAGATTGGTCAGATATTTTATGGAGTGAAAAATGCCAAGTATCAATGGCAGATGAAACTTCACAAGAACAATTTGATGAGTTAGTAGAAGCACTAGATTTATATGTGTTAATTAACCAATCAATAGAAAAATCAGGTGGTTTAGGAACTGAATCAGCCGTAGTGAGTGTATATGATATTATTGAAAATGAAGAAGGAATGACTTTGGATGTATCAAGTGCTAAAACCAGAGTTGATTTGGTAGATGTTGACTGGATATTCCCATTAAGCTGGACTAACAAGGGCATAACTGAATGTGCGTTTGGTAGCGTTGAATATATTAAAGGTAAAAAACATATAGTATTATCAGTTCATCAATTAAATGATGCAGGAAATTATGTTATTAAAAATCATTTATTTATGGAAACAAATGGAAATTTAACTGAAATTGTAAATCGTGATAATACAATAAATGAATTTGATACAAAATCAGATATTAAATGGTTTGCAATATTTAAGCCATTATTAACAAATAATTTATTTAATAATTCACCTTTTGGGATTCCACATTATGCAAATGCGATTGATAACTTAAAAGCAGTTGATATTTCATTTGATGCTTTAAAGAACGAAGTAAATGATGGCAGAAAAAGAACGTTTGTTAGAGCGGAATTGTTTAATTATGATGAAGGGCAACAAAAATTGGTATTTGATCCAAACGATACAACAGTTTATCAATTGCCACAAGGTGCGACTAAAGATGATTTGATTCAGAGTGAAAGTGATAGTTTAAGAACTGCGCAACAAATTGAAACATTGAACACTAACTTAAATATTTTAGGAAGTAAAGTTGGATTTGGTGAAAATCATTATCATTATGACGGAACTAATTTATCAACTGCAACTGCTGTTGTAAGTTCAAATAGTAAGTTATTCAGAAGAAAGAAAAAACTTGAAATTGGGTACGAAAGTGCTATTTATGATTTGGTAAAGGCTGTTTGCTATGCTTCAAGTGAGTTCGGTCAATATAACATAAATACAGATGACATGGTTGTTCAATTTGACGATAGTATAATCGAAGATAAAGAAGCAGAAAGCAATAGAGCTATGAGAGAAGTAAGCGCAGGATTATTGAGCAAGGTTGATTATAGAGTTCAAGTGTTTGGCGAAACACCAGAAATAGCACAACAAAAAATTGCTGAAATAGAAGAAAACAATCCAACAGTGCAAGATTTATTGGGAACAAATAACGAATAGGTAGGTGATACCTAGTGTTAGACGAAAGACTAATTGATTTATTAGTAGAACGCCTTGTAGATAGAATAGAACAAGGCAACACTTATGTATTAGAACAAATAGGCAAGAATATCAAGAAAGTTGGTACTCTTACGCCTAGTAAGGCACAACAACTTGTAAATGTTCTTAAATATGGTGGTAATTATGATAATATTGTTAAAAAACTTGCGAAGGTTACCGACTTAAATGTCGCCGACATCTATGAAATATTTGAAGAAGTTGCTAAGAATGATTATCAATTTGCTAAGCAGTTTTATGATTACAAAGGTGTTAAATACATTCCTTATGAAGAAAATTTTGCTTTACAAAGACAAGTTCAAGCGTTGGCAAGAATAACTGCAAATGAGTATGTTAATCTTAGTAATACACTTGCTTTCACAACACGAGATAAGTTCGGTAAGGTTGTTTATACTGACCTTTCTAGAACGTATCAAGATGTTATTGATAAGGCTGTTTTAAGCGTAGCACAAGGCAAAACTACATTTGATGAAGAAATGTATAAGAGTATCAAAGAACTTGCTTCTAGTGGCATAAAAACGGTTGATTATGCAAGTGGTAGAGCAGTTAGATTAGATTCAAGTGTTAGACAACATATGAAAGGTGCATTGAGAAACTTACACAATGAAACACAAGCAGTATTCGGTGAAGAATTTGGCTCTGATGGCGTAGAGATTAGTGTTCATATTAATCCAGCACCTGACCACGCCGAAGTTCAAGGTAAACAATTTAGTAAAGAAGAATTTGTGAAGTTTCAAAATGACGATGATGCTTATGATTATAAAGGTAAGTTCTTTCCAGCAGTATCAGAAGAAACTGGACACGATAGACGTTCTATAAGCGAACATAACTGTTATCATTACACTTTTGATATTGTGTTGGGTGTTAGTAAGCCAAATTATAGTAATGAAGAATTACAAAAGATAATTGATGATAATAACAAAGGTTTTGAATTAGATGGGAAGCACTATACTAATTATGAAGGCACTCAATTACAAAGAAAGCTAGAAACTGAAATTAGAAGGCAAAAAGATATTCAGATTATGGCGAAAGCAAGTGATAACAAAGAATTAGTGCAAGAAAGCCAACAAAAGATAACACAACTAACAAAGAAATATAAACAATTGAGTGACATTAGTGGTTTACCAACTAAAATGGAACGAATGCGTGTTAGTGGTTATCGCCGAGTTAATGTTGCAAAAATGAAATAGGTGTGGTATAATTTAATTGTCACAGAGTAACTAGTTGTGGGCAAGAGTTAAATATAAAGTTGGCATTTTATAGAGTTCCCACTGTCAGACAGCCAGTCAAGTCATTATTAACGTGATATGATAAAGTCGAATGTGATATTTAGAAAAGAGAAATCTTTTCTTTTTTTTGTTGACAAATTGTATAAATGTTGTGTATAATATGTGTAGTGAGGTGATAAAATGGTAAAAGTTAGAAAAAATATAAGTATTGATGAAACAATATGGAAGAAACTTCAAGAACTTGCAAAGAAAGAAAACAGAAGTGCAAGTAATTTTATAGAATATTTAATAGAAAAATGGGAAAAGGGTGAATAGAATGACAAGATTAGAACAAAGAAAGAATAGTGTTGAGAAAACATTGAAAGATTTTAAAATACCTTATGAAACAATGTACGATAGAAGATATTTTAAAATAACATATCAAGGGCATAAGTTGTTATTAGAAGTAACAAATAGATATATTGATATTAGAAATAGAAAAGACACAATGAGTTATGGTTTTTTTGAAGGAGTAACTGATTTTAGATATTCTATTGAAAATGGTTATAGTTTAATAGATTAAAAGAAAGCGGTGAGTAATAATGGAATTAAAAGAAGGAATGTATGTAAGAACTAAAAGAGGATTAATTGCCAAATATATAGGGTTTGAAAAAGATGAAGAAGAAAATGAATATAGCAAGTATAATTTTAATGGAAAAATATATTGGTATTATGAATATTACAATGATTATGTTTATGAAGAAGATTTTGAAGAATGGTTTGAAGCAAGTGTTATCAAAATAAGTAATAACATAATAGACTTAATAGAAGTTGGAGATATATTAGAAATTAATAATGAAAAATATGAAGTCATTTATGATAAAAGTTATGAAAAATTAGGAATTTTAATACCTAGTAGAGAAGAATTATCAATAAGGCATAGTGCTTTAGAATATGTTTTTAAAAAATATAAGGTATCAATAGTAACAAAAGAACAATTTTCACAAATGGAATATAAGATAAGTTTGGAGGGGTAATGTGGAAATAGAAGATATAATTGAACAATTAGATAGAATAGAAAGAATGTTGTTTACTTTATTAAATGAAACAGATAAAGAAAAGTTTAAAAATGAAAAAATAGAAAAATATAAAATTCAACTTAATTTATATGAAAAAATGTTAAAACAAGAAGAAAATAAATAGAAAGGTTTGTGAGGTTATGAAAAATAATTTAGGAGATGATGATTGTGAATGAAAAAATAGGAAGATATACAGAAGATGAAATATTAGAGCATTTAACCAAAGGAGAAGGTAGAGGATTTTTAGGAAGAAGTATGTACGATGCTATCTTCGATAAAATACACGCTTTAAAAACTGAAAATGAACAGACAAAAAAAGAAAATGCACGATTAAAAGATAAAAATAAAGATTTAGAAGAATGGTTAGAAGCAATGGCAAGTATGTATGAAAATGAATATAAAGATGTAGATGCTTCTGAACATTATAAATGTATGTTACATAAATTAAAAGAAAACTAGCAATTTGCCTAGTTTCTTTTTTTATGTTATAATTTGGCTAGTAGTAAATGAGTGTCGTGCGGGGAGAATAAAAAATGCTAGAGAAAATCGTATTAAGTGCTATTGGTGTAATAGTAACAAGTGTAGTAACGGGGCTTATTGGTTATTTTAAAGGAAAAATGCAAGGTTATAAAAGTAGAGATAGTAGGCAAGAAGAAGCTCTTAAATGTCTTTTAAGAAGTAATATAACAAGCAAATATTATGTTTATAGCGAATTAAAAGAGATACCATATTATGAAAAAGAAAATATTGACCGCATGTTTGAACAATATAAAAACATGGGTGGGAACTCTTATGTAGATACTATTGTTAGAGAAATAAACCAATTACCAACGAAAAAGTAGTATTTATGTACTATTTTTTTATTTTTAATTGACTTTTGAGAAAATTTATATATAATAATAAGACAAAAGAAAAAAGGGAGTCCTAAGATGACTTCTTTTTTGTTTTTTTTAGAGGGAGGTGAGAAAGGTGTTTAAAGATTATAACAAGTATTTAAGTGCAAGTTTAAAAGTGTATATTTTTGTATTAGTAATAGTGTTTATAATGAAGTTGGTGGGGTTAGATTATTTTGGATTAGATGTAAACAATTCGATTTTTACCAAAGTTTTTACATTTTTAGCTAAATATAAAATCGATTATGTTTTACAAATATTATGTTTATATTTAAATTTTTATTTGTTAAAGAGCATAATATTTAAAGATTGCAAATTTGATTTTGAAACAATATTAATTCCAACGATAATTAACATTGGTACATACTTTTTACTTAAATATGACTTACAAGAGTTATATTCGATGTTTAATATTTTAGTGTTGTTTTTATATTTTGTTATCAAAAAAGTTAAAATTAAAAGAATTTTAAAGGTTTTTATTATTAATATTGTCCTTCAATTTATTAGTAGTGTTATTAGAAACTATGATATCAATAACTATATAACTTTGATTAATTTAATGATGAATATAGATTATTATATAATGCTAATTATTTGGTATAAATTAGAAAAACAAGGAGGTGTTAAAAAATGGGAGAATGGCCAGGAAGTTTATTCTTATTCGCTAAAGAAGATAAACTTGGGGAAATTGCTGAAAAGATTGCAAGAAAACTTGCATAAATTTAAGCAAAAACAAAAAGTTGAAAAATTAACAATTATTATTTATTTGTTTTTAAGTTTGATATGGAATACATTTACAGTAATTTTTGTTCTTTTTGTAGCATCATTAAATGACACATTTATTGAATGTATATTCATAATAACTTCATTCTGGTTATCCAAAAGAGCATTTGGTAAGGCATTTCATCTATCTAGTATGATCCAATGTTTTATTGTTTCAAATATTAGTTATTATATACTAAATAGAATTACAACACCTTTAGGAATTAGTATATTAATTCCAATAATGTTAGGAGTAGGTTTATCGTATGTTACATCAAAATTGGTGAAGAAAACATACAAGCCACTTTATAAAGGTATGTCAAAGGAACTATTTGAAGAAACAATATTAAAGGTTGTGGACAAAGATAGCCAGAAGTATAAGATATGTTACGACTTTTATATTAATAAGAAAAGTGATTTATCACTATCTTTGAAATATAATTATTCAGTCGCAGGTATTAGAAAAATTAAGGATAGAATAAATGATAAAATTAAAAGACTTGATTAAAGTCTTTTTTTTTGTATTATTTTGTATCGTTTTTAAAATCTATAATTAAGTTAGAAAGGAGATGCAAACAATGAAAAATAAAACCCTGCTGATGTTTGCTCTCCTTTTGTTTATTTAAGGAGATGAAATAAATGTATAATAACCCATATTATAACCCAAATCAAAGGTATCAACCGATGGGAATGCCAAGTCAACCCATGACAACACAACCTAGTTATATAACACCAATAACACCGCCTATAAGTCAACCAAATTTATTAGGTAAGGTAGTGGATAGTATTGATGTAGTAAAAGCTATGGACATTCCTTTAGATGGCAGTATAAGTTATTTCCCACTAACAGATGGAACTGCAATTGTTAGTAAGCAGTTACAAACAGACGGAACTAGTAAAACTGTTATTTACAAACCAATAAAAGAAGATACTAACGATAATAACAAATTCGTGACTTTTGAAGATATGCAAAAAGAACTTGCAAAAATAGATTTATCTGATTTAGATGATTTGAAAGATGAATTAAAGGAAATTAAAAAGCAATTGAAAACAATAAAAAAACCGAAGGAGGATTAAAATGAATAATCCGTTGCAAATGATTAAAATGATGATGAGCAACACCAAAAATCCACAAGAAATAGCTATGAATATGATAGGTAATAATAATAATCCAGTTATACAAAACCTCGTCAAAATGGCTCAAAATGGTGACTATAAAGGTGTAGAAAATGTTGCTAGAAATATGTTTAAAGAACAAGGTAGAGATTTTGATGCAGAATTGAAAGATTTACAAAGTTTTATAGGTAATTTTAAATAAGAATAAAAAGTCCGGTTATAAGTGTAAAACGTCCGGACAGAACCGGACTTTCTATTATAAATTAAAAAAGGAGGAATGAAAATGGAAGGAATGTTAAGCCCTGCTGATGTAGCTGTCCTATCTGGAAATGCTGGTGGAAATAGACAAGGTGGACAAGGTGGTTTCGGAGACGGATATGGTGCATGGTGGATCATCATCTTAATAGTATTATTAGGATGGGGTAGAAACGGCTTCGGTGGAAACCAAGGAGGAAACTCTGATGGTGGACAAGGAGCAACATATTACTATGGAGGAGGTTTTGGTATGCCAAATATCTATGGTAAGTTAGACGGAATTAGTTATGGTATAGCAGATTCTACTTTCGCTTTAAACAATTCAATTACAAATGGATTTGCTGGTGTTCAACAAACATTATGTCAAGGATTTAGTGGTGTAAATAATGCTATAACAGTTAATGGCTATGAAACAAGAAGTGCTGTTACTGATTTAGGTTACAGACTACAAGATTGTTGCTGTCAAACACAAAGAGCAATTGATAAATGTTGCTGTGATACTTTAAGAAGTATTGACAATGTAAGATTTGAAAACGCTCAAAATACTTGTGCTTTAACAAATGTTATAAATAGCACTACAAGAGATATTTTAGAAAGCAATAACAATAATACAAGGGCAATTTTAGATTTCTTAACTAAAGATAAAATTGATACTTTACAAGCAGAAAATCAAGCTCTTAGATTCCAAGCTTCACAAACTGCTCAAAATGCTTTCATTACTGCTAACCAAGACGCTCAAACTGCTGAGTTAATCAGAAGATTAGGAGCAGATTGCCCACAACCTGCTTACCTTGTAAATGGACCTACACCAATTAGTTTCCCAACTAATGGATGTGGACAAGTTCAGTTTTCAAACAATGGTTGCGGATGCGGATGCAATAATGGATATAATTTTTAATAAGTGAGATGTCTAACTGACAACCCTGATAACAGGGACTTGCTAATTTAACGGAGGTATAGCAAGTCTATACCTCTTTATTTATTTAAGAAAGGAATGATAATTAAATGATTCAAAGTGTATTAGAACAATTTACAATTCTTACTAGTAATACATCTGCTATTAATTTTACTCAAGATGATGTAAGAAGTAGAAAAGCTAATTGTTGCGGATGGTTACAACATAACGAAGGTTCACCAATTTATAAAATATTAGAAGGTGGATTATATGAAGTTTCTTTTAATGCCAATGTTTCAAGTGCTACTGCTGGAGTAGTTGCTTTAGGTTTATACCAAGATGGTGTGTTAATACCCGGAACAACTGTTATAACTACAATAGCAACTGCTGGTGATTTTATGAATGTATCTTTTGATAAATTAATACAAGTATGTTGTAGAGGAGATGCTAATTTAACTATAGCATCAGTACCTAGTGTTTTAACAGGAACAACTGCACCGGGAACTCCAACAGATACAGAAATTCCTATAATTCAAAATGCTAACTTCTCAATAATTAAGAAATCGTAGGTGTGAATTATGGAAGAAGAAAAAAAAGATAAGGAAATATTAGAAAAGTTAAAAGAAGAAACTGACAAATCTATGAAACGTGTTTTGGAACAAGGAGTACAAACAAACAATGTTGATTTTCTTTATAAAATGATAGATATAAAGAAAGATATAGCAGAAATTGAAAAGGAGGAAGAAGATATGATGTATAGAGCAGGAGGTTCATACAGAGAAGGTGGTTCAGGTCGTGGCTCTTATGGTGAATACGGAGAAGGTTCTTACGGAAGAAGAGGAGTACCCGGAAGTGGTAGAGGAAGATACAGCGAAGGCGGTTCTTATGGACGTAGAGGTGTAAAAGGAACTGGTAGAGGTCGTTATCGTGGAGAAGAAATGATGGACGAAATGGCTTATCACTATGGAAATTACTCTGAAAGTGGACAATATGGAGCTGAAGGAGAATCAATGGAAGCTCTAAGCAACTTAATGGAAAGTGCATACGAGTATTTTAAGGAATTAAAAGAAAATGCTAATTCACCAGAAGAAATTAAAATGATGGAACACTATTTTAAAAAAATGGGCGAAATGTAATGTATAAATTCTATAATGCAAATGCTCGTGGTAAATTCCACAATGATTGCACAGTCAGGGCAATTTCACTAGCCGAAGGTAAATCGTGGGATGATACTTATAGAGAATTAAGCATAATAGCACAACGTAATGGAATAATACTTGACGATGTTAATTTTATCGAGCCATTATTAGATAGTAGGTATGATAGAATATGCTATAAAGGAAAATATGTGGGCGAGTTCGCAGAAGAACACCCAGAGGGAACGTACCTTATAACGATGAACGGGCATATTACTTGTTGTATTGATGGGACGATATACGATACATTTGATTGTAGAAACAGAGAAATGTGGTGTGCTTGGGAGGTTTATTAACCTCTCTTAACGGGAGTATAGCCAAGTGGATAAGGCAAGTGACTGCAACTCACTTATCGTAGGTTCAAATCCTATTACTCCCTCCAATTTTGATTTTTATAAAATATATGATATAATTTTCTAAGAGAGGATTGATTATATGAAGAATTATAAAGTTACTGCAATAATAAATTTCACATATACTGCTTTTGATGAAGTTGTATTTATAGAAAAAGAAAAATATAATTACCATTGGATCTATAAAGGTGATGTTTTCTTATGTGATAAAGACCAATATGAATATTTAAGTGGAAATAATAAAAAGAAATTAGTTACGATTAAATTAGATGGAATATTGGTTGAAGAAGAACAACAAGAAGTTGTAATTGACCAATCAAATGAAATTGATGTAGAAATAAATAAAGAAGATTTAGAAGTTAAACCTAAAAAGAAAAGAGCAACTAAAAAATCAAGCAAGGAATAACTTGCTTTTACTTAGGGATAAGGCGAAAGTTGCCGACAAATCTCCAAAATTTGTGTCGAGTGGGAGCGTTACCTACTATCCCTGCCATTAGTAAATAAAAAGTGCTTTTTGCATTTTTTTTATTTTGTGTTATAATATATTTATAAAGTTCAACAGAACTTTCAATATTGATTCACTCGAGTTCGTGGCTCGTAAAATTAACGATAGGAGGAGATATTAAATGAGAGAATTTTTAAAGAGTTTAGAATTAGAAAAAGAAACTATTGATGTTATTATGAAAGAACATGGAAAAATTTTAACTGAAAACAAAGGTGAAATACAAGGTTTGAAAGATAAAATTAAAGAACATGAAGAAACAATAACAAAATTAAATGGTACTATTGAAGATAATAATAAATCTTTAGAAAGTCTACAAACACTAACAAACGAGAATAAAGACTTAAAAGCAGAAATTCAAATGAATGGAAGCAATGTTAAAAAAGAATTTAGTAAATTTGTTAGAAGCGAAGTTATGGCAAATGTAAATGATGAAACAGATTTTACAACAGCCCTTGAAACTTACAAAAAAGATAATCCACAATACTTTGGAGATGTAGTAGTTAAAAAAGTGCAATCATCACCAAGTTTAAACGGTGGAGAACCACAACCACAAACAACAAATAATATTATGAATGATATTATTCGTGGTACAAAATAATTAAATAAAAGGAGAGAAGAAAAAATGGCACAAATCACAAGAACTGATGTAGATGCTCTAATTGAAACTCAAGTAGCTAATGAGATATTTGAGGGAGTAACTACTGAATCAAAAGCTTTATCAATGTTTAGAAGATTACCAAACATGACATCTGATAAAACTAAATTAAGAGTTTTAGACTCACTACCAATTGCTTATTTCGTTGATGAATCAAATAACAACGGAAGAAAAAATCTTACAAAGATGGCTTGGGCAAACAAGTACATCAATGCAGCTGAATTAGCAGTTATCGTTCCTATTAAGGAAAACGTATTAAACGATGCTTCTATTGACATCTGGGCTGAAGTTAGACCTAGAATTGTTGAAGCATTTGCTAAGAAAATCGACAACGCTGTATTCAATGGTGTTGACAAACCTGCTGATTGGAGAAAAGGTTTAATACCATCAATCGTTGAAGCTGGTAAAGAAGTTCCTGAAAGTGGAAAATTATATTCTGATATCAACGATGTTATGACTGAAGTTGAAGAAAGCGGATATAATGTTACTGCTCTATTAGGTGGAGTTGGACTTAAAGGAAAATTCCGTATGATGACTGACGAAACTGGTCAACCATTAAATACAACTGAAATTGGTTCTTTAAGAAGAGAATACCTAGACAATGGTGCTTGGGATAAAGAATTATCAACATTAATCGCTGGTGATTTCAATCAAGCAGTTTACTCTATAAGACAAGACGTTACTTATAAAGTATTAACAGAAGCTGTTATCCAAGACCCATCAAGTGGAGAAATCTTATATAACTTAGCACAAGATGACATGGTTGCATTACGTGTTGTTATGAGATTAGGTTGGGAAATTCCAAACCCAGTTAACGCATTAGACGAAACTGAAACAAGATTCCCATTCGCATCTTTAAAACCAACAAATGTATAATTTAGAAAAGGAGGGCGTTTATGGATTTTAGTGGACAATACCTGACTTATAACGAATATAAGGTACTAGGTGGAAACCTAGACATAACGCCTTTTAATCTATTAGAATATGAAGCTAGAAGAAAAATTGATGAAAGAACATTTGGAAGATTAAAAGGAATAGAGAATATTCCAACAGAAGTAAAAATGTGTGTGTATGCTTTAATAAATACTTTGAATAGTTATAGCATAGATTCAACAAGTTCAAAAAATAAAAACATTACTAGTGAAAGTACAGATGGTTATTCAGTAAGTTATGCTAGTGGTAGCCAAGTACAAGAGATTGCAAAATCTAAAAGTTTAGAGTTGAATGATATAATTAGGACTTACTTGTTGAATGTTGTTGTTAATAATGAACATATATTATATTTGGGAGTTAAGTAATGATAACAAATACTAGTTTAACTATTTACCATAAAGTATTTGACGAAGCTACAAGATTAGAAAAGTGGGTAAGATATAATTACGATAAAGTGTGGTTCTTTGGTGGTAAAGGGGCTGGAATTAATAAAGGATACCATAATGCAAATGATTTTGATAGTAGAATATGGTATAAACTTAATGCTAATTTAAATATTAAAAATTTTGCAATAGGCGATATTGTTATACCAGAAAATATCACTTGTGATATAACCACACAACAAGACCTATCAACGTATGAAATTTATAATATAACAAGCATTAATAATAATAACTTTGGTAATAATGCTCATATACATATTGGCGGTAAGTAATGCCAGTTAAACTAAAACCAACAAGTCAGATTAAAGCAAGATTGGGCATTCAACCTAATGGGCGAGTGCAAAAATTCTTTACTAATACTTGTTATAAGCACATGGATAAGTATGTTCCAATGCGTGAAGGTAATTTAAGAACTAATGTAGATGTTCAATCAGATAGTATCACTTATGAATCACCTTATGCACGTTATCAATATCACGGTATGCGTGAAGATGGTAGTAGAACAGTTAGAAATTACACAACACCGGGAACTGGATCATATTGGGATAAAAGAATGGTTAGTGCTGAAATGCAAGATGTAGTTAAAGAAGTGCAAGATTATATTGGAGGTAAATAATGAATTATAATGAGGCTAGAATATCAAAGTTAAGAACTTATTTGTTTAGTATAATTGACACTCTTGCTACTGATAAGAACTATCAAATTAATGCTAATATGTTATCTAACGATATTAATAATTATTCGCTTGATAAGATACCAACATCAAGTCAAGTCGAAAGATGGGTAACAGGTTTAGAAATACATCGTGACGTATTTTCGTTTAGAAGTAGAAACGCTTACTCACAAGATGTAATCAATAATCTTTCTAATATAGGGTTCTTTGAGAAATTTGAAAGCATAATAAAATCTAATAACAAGAAAGGCGTTTTGCCTGATATTGAAGGTATAGAAAGTATTGAGTGTTTAAATTCCGGAGCGATGTTGAGTAGTGATACTAACACCGCTGAGTTTGATATTCAAATACAAATAACATATAGAGAGGAGTAACCCACATGAAGAAACTGGAGGCTAAAAAGGATTTTACTTTAGACGGAGTTGATTATATAGTTGACGATGAAGTTAAAGTTACCGACATA
>JAZUBJ010000107.1:0-3332 GCA_045638445.1 Bacilli bacterium
TTATTAATAATAAATATTATAAATATGATGCTTATTTAGAAAGTGAACTTTTGAGACTTGAAGATAATATAAATAAAGTTAGTGAAGTAAATAGTTTAAAAAAATCAAATGATAATTATGTTGTTTCTTATAAAGCGTTAACTGATTCAAAAAAAGAATTAAAGGGTGTTTTAACACTAGGATATAGTGAAAATGGATACTATTTAATATCTAATAATATAGATAGTGGAATTGAATTAGATTAGTGTAAAATAATTGTTTGCATTAATTAAATACTTATAGTATAATATTTGGGCGAGGGATGAATTATGAAAATTTTAGAAACAATTTTATTGGTTGTTGCAATATTATTAATAATTTTAGTATTATTACAAAGTAATAAAGCTAGTGATTCTAGTCAAATTATTACTGGTGGTAATGCTATGTTAATGGGAAATGCTAAAGAAAGAGGAGCAGAGAAATTTTTTACAAGACTTACTTATTTTTTAGGATTTGTATTTATTGCAATATCATTTGTTATGTCTTATTTAAATTAAAGATGAAGTTCATAAAATATTATGAACTTTTTTCGTATTATGATAAAATTATATTAATGTGAGGTGGCGAAGTGTATGAAAGAAGAATCTAGTTTAGAACAAAAAATATTAAGAATATTAAAAAAAGAAAATGTTAAGATGAATCCTCTTGAAATAATGAGAAAGATGAATCCTAAGTTTAGTAGCGATGAATTAAGTAAATTAGTTGATACATTATATAAATTAGAAAAAGATGGAATTATTAGAAGTTCATCTGGTAATACTTATTTAATGAATGATTTAATTGTTGGTGTCGTTGATATGCATGAAAAGGGAAATGCTCATATAATGGCTGATGGATATGAAGATATATTTATTCAAAAAAATTATATGAAGGGTGCTCATCATAAAGATACTGTACTTGTTTGTTATACTGATAAAGAAAGAAACGAAGGGAAAATTGTTAAAATTATTAAGAGATCTCTTGGTAAATCTATTGGAGAAATTATTAATCAAGATGGAGAATTAACTATTAAAGTATATGGTGAAGAAGAACTTCCATATGTTATTGAAGTGGAAGAATCTAATTTAAATTTGGTTGATGGTGATTTAGTTCATTTAGAATTTGTTAGAGATATTGATAAAAAACGTGTTCTTGCGAGAATAGATAGAGTAATGGGACATAAAAATGCTTTATTAAATGAAGGACAAGAACCTAGTGAAATATCTGGAGAAATTGTTAAAATAGCATGTGAGTTTGATTTAAGATTAATGTTTCCAGATGAAGTAAAAAAAGAAGCAGAAGAGATGCCAAAAGAATTATCTTTAGAGATGATAATGAAGGGTCTTGAAGAAGGAAGAGAAGATTTTAGAAAAGATATTATTTTTACAATAGATGGTAAAGATACTAAAGATATAGATGATGCGATAAGTGTTAAGATTTTACCAAATGGTAACTATGAGCTAGGTGTTCATATTGCAGATGTTACTCATTATGTTAGACCTGGTAGTGCATTATGGAAAGAAGCTGAACTTAGAGGAAATTCAAATTATTTAGGTAATAAGGTTATTCCTATGTTACCTGTTGAATTATCAAATGGTATTTGTTCATTAAATCCTAATGAAGATAGATTTACTATTAGTTGTGTTATGGAAGTAGATCATTCTGGTAAAGTACTTGATAGACGTGTAACTAAAGGAATTATTTGTTCTAAGAAGAAAATGAACTACGATGCTGTTCAAGATATTATTGATGAAAAAGATACAGAAGATACTGTTGGATATGATACTTTAGAATATACTGTAAAACCACATGAAACATTAGAAAAAATTGCTTTTGAAAATGGTGTTACCGTTGAGGATATTTTAAAATATAATGAAGGACTTGATAGAGATAATATAGAAGGTAAAACTATTAATGTTCCTGCTCATCAAATTATTAGAAATATGTATGACTTATCTAAGAAAATTACTTCATTTAAGGAAAGACGTGGAGAGTTAAAATTCTCTGGTGATGAAGTTAAAGTTGTACAAGATGAAAATGATAATGTAATTGATATAAAAGCGCGTGATCAAAGACCAAGTGAAAGAATTATAGAAGACTTTATGGTTGCTGCTAATGAACAAATTTGTGAATTTTTAAATGAATATGGTTTAGCAACATTTAGAGTTCATGCAAAACCTCTTGAAAAGAAGATGAGAGAGTATTTAGAATTTTTAGAAGGTCTTGGTATTCATTATTCAGGTAAAATAGATGTTGAGAATATTTCTAGTAAAGATTGTCAAATGTTACTTGAATATTTAAAAGATGAAAAAGCATTTAAATCTTTAAATAAAAAATTATTAAGATGTATGCAAAAAGCTGTTTATTCAACTGAGAATATTGGACATTTTGGTATAGCTAGTCCATGTTATACACATTTTACAAGTCCAATTAGAAGATTTGATGATACAATGAATCATCAAAGTTTAACTCAAATATTAAAACATAAAAAGTTAGAGGATAAATTTATTGAATCATGGCATGCTTATTTAACTACTTTATGTAATTATATTTCTGAATGTGAAAGAAATAGTGAGAAGTGTGAGTATGCTGTTGATGATATGTTAAAAGCATCTTATATGGAACAACATATAGGAGAAGAATTTGATGCAACAGTTGATGGTTGTATGCAAGGTGCGTTCTTTGTTCAAACAGATAATTATATTGATGGACGTGTTGATGTAATTGAAAAGAGTAGTGAACCAGCAGAGGGCGAAGAAGAAGTAGAGGTTAAATATGTTGGAATTCCTGCATATTATGACTATAATGAAAAATTAAATGCTTATACTAGAAATGGTAGAGTTGATTTAAGATATGGAGATAAAGTAAGAGTTAAATGTATTGCTGCAGATAGAGAAAAAAGAGAAATTGATTTTGCGTTAATAAGGAAAATCTAATATGGAAATTGTTAATAGAAAAGCAAATCATGATTATTTTATAAAAGATACATATGAATGTGGAATAGTTCTTCAAGGTACCGAAATTAAAAGTATTAGAAAGGGAAATGTTAATATAAATGATTCATATGCAAGAATAAAAAATAATGAGGTTTTTCTTACTAATATGTATATCGGTAAATATGAAGAAGGAAATAGATTTAATCATGATGAGAGACGTGAAAGAAAACTTTTACTTAAGAAGAATGAAATATTAAAATTAGCTCATGAAATTGATACTAAAAAATTAACGCTTATTCCTTTAAAAGTATATTTTGTTAGAAATAGAGCAAAAATTTCTTTAGGACTTTGTCAAGGAAAGAAATTATATGATAAGAG
>JAZUBJ010000108.1:0-10729 GCA_045638445.1 Bacilli bacterium
AAAAACCAAGAAAAACTAATTGCTGATAATTCTCTTATAAAAATAGAAATTAATAATTTATTTACTATTACTGATCAAGATAAGCAAGATGGCAAAGATTATATTTCAATTATGAATGAGATAATTGATAATTATAAAAAAGAACTTTATAAAACAAAATAAAATCGCGAATAATCTCGTGATTTTATTTTATTGATTTTTTTATTATTTTATAGTATAATATGTTTGATTTTTTAGGGGGAGAAAATTTTTATGAATGATGTAGAATACGTTAAAGACTCAAATTACTCTATTTTTAGAAAAACTAAATCTAGATTAGAATTTGCAAGTGAAATTATGGCTTTTATTAACGCTTATGGCTATATTTATGATAAATATTATTTTGCTTTAATATTAAATTTAAATAATATTATTGAACATTATTTAATTACTGGTAATGATAAAATTATTTTATCTTTATATTCAGTTTATATTCGTTGTAAAACAGAAAATAAAACTGACAAAGAAATATATAGTGAATTAAGAAATGAATTTTATCACCTACCTGTTTATACGATTAATGAAGTTGAACAAAGAAGATTAAGACATAAATAAGAGTTTTAACTCTTTTTTTATTTACTAAAAAAATATATAATATTATGTACTGTTTATTTTGATTAGAAAGGACAACTATGAAATACGATTTAAGATTAAAAATTAACGAAGTTAGGAAAAATAGAGATTTAGCAACTATGAAAAGCATTTATGAAGCACATAGGAATGATGTTATAGTTAAATTTGAATATGGTAAAATGCTATCAGAAGCTAGACGATATCATGAGGCTAGAATAATACTTGGAGAATTAATAGGAACAACAAACGAAGACTATGCAAGGCTTGAACTTGGTAAACTCGAATATAAATGTAGAAATATTAAACAAGCAAAAAAATATTTTTATTCCCTACTTCATAAAAAAAACAGAAATTATGCTCTCTTAGAACTTGGGAGAATTGCTTCACGTGAAGGAGATTATGAGGAAGCTCGTAAATGTTTTGAAAGTTTATTGGATCAAAAAAATGGTTTATATGCAAAACTGGAACTTGCTAAACTTGAAAGTACATGCAATAACATTGATAAAGCAAGGGCTTTACTTCAAGAACTAGTTGAAACTCCAAATAGAACTCATGCTCTCTTAGAACTTGGAAGATTAGAATTGAAAGCAAAAAATAAAAATCTTGCTAAAAGATACTTTGAATTTTTATTAGAAGAACAAAATTCTCATCATGCTATGCTTGAACTTGGAAAAATTGCATTTGAAGAGAAAAAAATATTTTTAGCAAAAAAATATTATGAAAAAATTCTAGAAACCAAAAAAGATACATATGCAATCTTAGAACTTGCAAGAATCGAAGCACAATTTGGTAATCCTAATAGAGCTAGAGAATTATTCACTTTACTTTTAGATGAGCAAAATTCAAGACTTGCAAAACTAGAACTTGGTAAACTTGAAATGGCTTGTGAAAACTATTCTGAAGCAAGAAAATATTTTATGCAAATTCTTACTACTGAAGAAAGTTATCATGCTTTCCTTGAAATGGGAAGACTCGAAAGAGAAATTGGTAATTTTGATTTAGCAATTCAATATTTTGATAGACTTAAGGATTCTCCTAATGCTTTATATGCAAAAATGGAAATGGGTATTTTAGAATATAGTAGAAAAAATTATGATAAAGCAGAACAAATATTTAAAGAATTACTGCAAACAAGTAATAGAGTTTTTGCTTTAAGAGAATTAATTCTATTTTATATAAAAACCAATCAATATGAAAAAGCTGTTGATTATGCTTATGAATTAGAAAAAACAGGTGATAAAAACAATGTTAAAATTTCTTTGTTTTTAATGAAAGAATTTAATATATTTTTTAAAAGCGCTAAATATGATAGTATGTATAATAATAATCAATTAATAGATTACGATGAGTACGTAGCTGTTGAACATATTATAGATAGACATAGTAATCATTTTAATGAGCATATAGATATTTATAGATTATTTAATGAAATTAAATCAAAATTGATTGATGAATATAGAGTTGATAGTCTTAAATTTAACGATGTTTATGATATACCATATCCTAATATTGGATATGATAAACATATCATCAGAGTATATACAATACCAAATACTAAAGATATACTTACTATGTATCCATTAGAGGATAAAAATATACGTAACAAAGATATTCCTGAAATAGTAAAGCAATTTAAAAGATGATTTAATAAAATCATCTTTTTATTATGTAATTTTTTGTAATCATTTTAATTCATTAACTACTTGGTATCTAACATTAAAAAACACATTTAATGTGTTTTTATTCAAAGTCAAATAGTGTTCTTTGTTCATTTATTTTAAACTCTCTATATGTTTTTTCAGTTACTATTCTTCCTCTACTTGTTCTTTTAATATATCCTTCTTGTAATAAGAATGGTTCAATAACATCTTCTATGGTTGTTGCTTCTTCTCCAATTGATGAAGCTATTGATTCAATACCTACTGGTCCTCCATTGAATTTTTTTACAATACTCATTAAATATTCAATATCTGTATTATCAAGTCCGTTTGAACTTATTTTTAATCTATCAAGTGCTTTTTTTACAACTTCTAAATCAATACATTCTTTTTCTTCTACAAGTGCGAAATCACTAACTCTTTTTAATAGTCTATTTGCGATTCTTGGTGTTTTTCTACTTCTGATTGCTATTTCGAAAGCAGCGTCGTGATTTATTTCATCACCTATTACTCTTGCTGTTCTTTTTACTATTTCTGTTAGTTCTTCATCCGTATAAAATTCAAGTTTATTTACAATACCAAATCTATCCCTAAGTGGACTAGATAAATCCCCTGCTCTTGTTGTTGCTCCGACTAAAGTAAAAGGCGGTAAATCGATTTTAATACTTCTACTTTGTCCTTCACTACCTATTATTATATCTAATTTAAAGTCTTCCATTGCACTATATAAAATTTCTTCTATATACTTTGGAATTCTATGTATTTCATCTATAAACAATACATCATATGGTTCTAATGTAGATAATATTGCTGCTAGGTCACCACTTTTTTCTATTGTTGGACCACTTGCAGTTTTTATATTACTACCTAATTCATTTGCGATAATGTGTGCAAGAGTTGTTTTACCTAACCCAGGTGGACCATATAAAAGTACGTGGTCTAAATTTGTATTTCTAAGTTTAGCTGCTTTTACAAATACTTTTATATTTTCTTTTACATCGTTTTGACCTATATATTCATCAAAGGAATCTGGTCTTATATTTTTTTCAAATGTATCTGATCCTACTTCGTGGTTAGTAACAATTCTTTCATCCATTATATTTCTCCTTAATGTATGCGTATAAATCTGTCCAGTTGTCTTTTCTTACAAATCTATTTTCTGCATGATTATATAAATTTGTAAATAAGACTACATCTATTCCTGCGTTGCTTACATCTTCACAATGTGATTCTTTATCATCAATAAATAATTTTACACCGTTTTCAATGCATTCATCTGTTTTAGTTCCTGTGTTAACAAATAATCCATCATATTTAACACCATGTCTATCTAAATAATTTTTAGTCATTGTATATGGATCTTTAATATATTTATCTTTTCTAAATGATATAAATATAATTTTGTTTCCTTCATCATGTAATTTATTTATTAATTCTTTTGCATTTGGTTTAAGTTCTGCATTATCCATAATGTATTCAAGTCTGTCTGCGAAAAATTGACCTTTCATCTCTTTTTCCCATCCCATCATTTCAGTAAATTCATATGCAGTAGCATCTTTTACACCTGTTCCACCTAATACTTCTTTATCATATCTATCTGCTTCTTCTATAATTTTTTCATTTGTTGAACAGATTGTATCATCAATATCAATTCCAATAACCATAGTTTTCTCCTTTTATTTTAATAATAATTTTAATGCTTCTTTTATTTGACTTTCTATATTTAAAGAATGATCAACTTTAACAATAACATTTTTAATATCTTTATCTTTATATCCAAGTGATTCAAGTGCGAGAACTAATTCATTGTCATTTCCTCCAGCATCTTCTTCACTCATAACAAGTTTTCCTTTTAAATCAAGTATAATTTGTCTTGCTAATTTTTCTCCAACTTTTGGTATTTTCTTTAAATACAATATATTTTCTCTATCAATAGCATCTACAATTCCGTTTATTGAATTTGTTGCTAATATAGTAAGCCCCATTTTTGGTCCTAATCCTTTAACATTAATTAGTTTTAAAAATAAGTCTCTTTCACTTTCTGAATAAAAACCATATAATGAATTTTCATCTTCTCTTACATGACAATAAACATATACAGTATTTTCTTCATTTAAAGTAAATTTGTATGGATTTGATACATATACTTTGTATCCTACTCCATTTACATCTACTGTGATGTAATTTGCAAATTGTTTTGTAATTTTTCCTCTTAAGTAATCAAACATAATATCATCCTCGTAGTTAATTATACCAAAAGAAAATGACTATTTCTAGTCATCTACTTAAATAACTCCTTATATTTTTTGTTAATTCTAAACACAGTATTTTCTACAAATTTTTTTGTACTATTTATTTGAGAAGCTATTTCTTCATTTGTTAATCCCTCTAGTTTATAATTAAATACTTCAAGTTCCTTTTTACTTAATTTTGATTTAACCATATTAAGTAGTTCATCACTTTCTTCTTGTTTAATTATTAAATCTGTTGGTTCATTTGAATTATCTTTGAATATATCATAATAATTATGATTTGCATCTTCATCCATAAGTTTATCTAATGAATATGATGTATTTAAAATTCTATTTTTCTTTCTAAAAGTTGATCTCATCGCTGAGATTATACTTGTTTTAATACACGTATTTGCATATGTATAAAATGTTACATCTTTTTCTTTATTGAATGTTTTTATTGCATGCATTAGCCCTATTAATCCTTCTTGATATAAGTCAGATGTTTCCATTCCTGCAATATAGTATTCTTTCATTAGACTTTTTATACATCCATTTATACAGTTTTTATATTTATCTATTAAAATATTTTCTGCTTCTTCGTTATTTTCATAACACATATATATAAGTTCGTTATCATTTATTTCTTTGTAATCCATGTCACTCCTATTTATGTTTCATCATTTCGTATATTAGTATTCCACCTGCTACACTAGCATTTAGTGAATTTATTTTACCTTTCATTGGTAAAGAAATAATTTGATCACAACTATTTGCAACAATTTGCTTTAAACCGTGCCCTTCACTACCTATTACTAAACATGTTTTTCCATCATATTTAATACTTCTATAATCTACTCCGTTTGCTTCTGCTCCGTATACCCAATATCCTAAATCTTGAAGTTTTCTTATTGTGTTTGATAAATTTACAACTTCTACTATTTTCATATTATTAAGTGCTCCAGATGATGTTTTATAAACAGTACTATTAACACTAACACTTCTATTTTTTGGAATAATTATATAGTCTACTCCTGCACATTCACATGTTCTTATAATTGCTCCAAAATTATGTGGGTCTTCTAAACTATCTAGCATAACAAGAAAATTAGCTTTATCATCTTTTACTATACTGTCTATTGTTAAATATTTAAACTCTTCTATATCTAGTGCGATTCCTTGATTTGCACTATTTGAACACATTTTATCTATTTTGTTTTTGTCTACATGAAATTTTTTTAATCCTAATTTATTTATTTTACTTAGTATTTGTTGATCATTGAAATTATTATCAAGAAATACTTTGTGAATTTTTGTTTTACTATTTAAAATTTCATTTACTACATTTTTTCCATATACTAACATAAGCACCTCTATTTTATTTCTTTATTTAAATTTGTTGCTGCTATTGCTCCTTCACTTACAGCTGTTGATATTTGATATAATTCTTTTTTAATTATATCTCCACATGCATATATTTTATCTTCTTTTGTTTTCATATTAGAATCAACAATTATATATCCTTTTTCATCACATAAATTATATTTATTTAAAAATGAAGTGGATGATGTATATCCATAATATATAAATGCTGCGCTTGTTTTTATTTCTGTATTGTCTTCTAATATTATTTTTTCTAAGTTTTCTTCTCCAATAAAATCTTTTACTTTTTTATTATTTATTAGTTTTATATTATCTTTTTCTTGGAAACTTATTTCTTTGTTTGAAATAATTGTTACACTTTTACATATTTTACTTAAGTATTCTGATTCTTCTAATGCTAAAGATGAACTTCCAATTACACATACATCTTTATCTTTATATAAAGCACCATCACATATTGCACAGTAACTTATTCCTTTATTTAAGAATTTGTCTTCATTTGGAATTCCACTTCTTTTTACTTTTCTTCCACAGGCGATAATTATTCCTTTTGTTTTAAATTCTCCTTTATTTGTTGTGATTACTTTGTAATCGTTTTCATTTTTTATATCTTGTACTGTTACAATTTTATACTTAATATTTAAATTTCTTACGTGTTCAAACATTTCATATGCTAAAGATGGTCCATCTATATTTTTAAACCCTAGATAGTTATCTATTTTTTTTAATTTATTTAGTAGTCCACCAGGAGCATTTTCTTCTAAAATTAAAGTATTTAATCCAGCTTGATTTGCATAAATTGCTGCACTCATTCCGGCTGGTCCCATTCCTATTACTATACAATCATACATATTGTTCACCATTAAAATTTTATTTCTTCTGATGGTCTATTATATAAGTCTTCTAGTATTGGTTTTCTTTGTTTTAAAATAAATATTATAACACCTAACACCACCATACAAATACTTACTACTTGTGCTATTTTTAAACTTCCTGCCATTAGACTATCATTTCTAAATATTTCTATAAAGAATCTTGCGATCCCATACCATACTAGATAAAAACTAAATACTTGACCTATCTTTATATATTTTCTTCTTCTTACAAATAATATTAATAAAAAGCCTATTAAACATGCTAAGAATTCAAAATAGAACATCGGTAATCTATATGAACCATTTATATACATATTATCTATTACGAATCCTGGTATAATTTTCATATTTTCTAGTGCTGAATATGTTGTTATGCTTCCATACGCTTCGAAATTAAAGAAATTTCCCCATCTTCCTATTCCTTGTGCTATAAGCAATGCTGGAGCACATATGTCTAATATTCTCATTGTGTTTACTTTATATTTTTTACAATATAACAATACTGTTATTAATCCTGCAATTATTCCTCCATGTATTGCAAGACCGCCTTTCCATATTTGTACTATTTCAATTGGATTGTTTTTATATTCTGCAAAACTAAACAACACATAGTATAATCTTGCTCCAATAATACCAAAAATAATTGTCCAAAACATCATATTAAACATATAATCAGTTTTTACTTTTTGTCTTCTTGATTCATTCATTATTAGTATGTAAGCAACTACTAATGCTGCTAAAATACATATACTATACCATCTAATTTCAAACCCTAAAAACTCAAATGCTACTGGTCCTATCATATTATTTACCTACTTTCTTAGTTATTAGCGAATCTAAAAATATTTTCATTATGCTTATAAATACTGCTATTAAAAATGGGGCTATAAATCCCGAAATATCAAATTTATTTCCCATTATAAAATCACATAGTTTTAATAATATTACATTAACCACTGGATAAGCTATACCTAGAGATATTACACTAAGTGGTAATGTTAAAATTACTAGTATTGGTTTTACTGTTAAATTCAATACATTTAGTATAAGTGCAGCAATTATTGCAAACATAAAATTTTCTATATATAATCCTCTAAATAATGAAGATGCCATCATTAATACTGCAGCATAAACTATAATTCCTATAATAAATTCGTTAGGAGAGTCTTTTTGTTTATATATATTATTCTCTTCTTCTATTTTATATATCGTTACTTTTTTGTTGCTCACTTGGCACCACCTTTTCAATATATAATTTTATCATATTAAATGCCAAAAAACTATAATTTGTGCAACAAAAAAAGTCAATTAATTAATTGACTACTTTGTTTCTTCTTTTTTTACAGCTACTGCTTCTTTTCCTTTGTAAAATCCACATTTAGTACATGCTCTATGTGGAGCTACAACAGCACCACAATTAGCACATGTTGTAATTGTAGGAGCAGTTTTCTTTAAATGAGTTCTTCTTTGTCTTTTAGCAGTTTTACTAACTCTTCTAAAAGGTAAAGCACCGAATAAAGTAATATCTAATTTCATTTTAATTCCTCCTCTTGGTCAGATTGATAAATTTCAATTGCTAAGATATTTTCTCATAAATATTTGAAAATATCAAGTAAATTCTTAATTTTTTATTAAAAAGATTAATTTTGTATATTATTTAATCTATTTTTTTATTATTCTAACAGGATAACTTCTAGTATTAGTAGTTTGTTCAGTTTGTGTATTTCTTAAATATCTATCATATTCACCTTGTAAAAAATCTATGTTAGCTTTTAAATCTCTATCTGTCTTTCTTTTTTTAGATTCTGAATATCTATTTATAACACTTTCTACTTCTATTAAATATGCTTCTCTATATTTTGGATCAATGTATTTACTATTATCTACAAATCCAAATAATCTTTCTATAAAATCACTATCAGACATATATTCTTCATGTGGAATAGATTTTTCTGATTTTACTTCTTCTTTTTTCACTTCTGTTTGTTTTACTTCTTTTTCTTTTGTTTTTTCTTTTTCTTGTTGTTTTTTATATAATTCTACTAAATCTTTATCATTTCTTACATTATATTCTTTTTTCATTCTTTTTAATGAGTTATTATATGCTCTTTTAAATCTATTATATATAAATAATACGGTTGTTGTAATAATATCTATTGGTATTATAGATATTGGTAATAATGGTAATAATAAAATATTTTGTGGTAATCCAGCCATGTTTAAAACGCCTGTTACTATTAAAGCTACCAAAAATATAATAACTGCCATTATATATCCAAAAAACCTATTTTCACTTCTATACCATATAAGATCATATAATGGTGCTCTTGCTGAATCTAAATCTTTAAATATATTTAAAAAATATTCTTTAACACTATCAACTTTACTTTTTAAATATTTATTATATTTTTGATTTACCTCTCCTTTTACTAAATCTGCTGAATATGTAACATCATACCATTTATCTGATATATCTTCTTTAAATTTTTTTAATTGTAATTTTTTTTCTGTTAAATATATTATTATTTTATCTAACATTGTTCTTCCCCCTTTAAAAGCGTTCATATTATACCATAAATTCATTATTTTTGCAACTTTCTATTATTTGTGCTATAATACCTCTACTTAAAGGGGGATTTATGAAACTGCTAGTTAGTGATTATGATGGTACAATTTTTGATATTGAAAACATTAAAGATACTAGACGAAATATTGATGCTATTAAAAGATTTAAAGATAATGGTAATTTATTTGCTATTGCAACGGCTAGAACTTTTTCATCTATTAAGACTCAAACTGATAAGTTTAAAATACCATATGACTATCTAATATGTAGTGATGGTGGATGTGTTTTTGATAAGGATGACAATTTAATATATTCAAATTCTATTGATAAGCAGTTATTGATAAAGATATATTTATATTTAGAGAGTCTTCCTTTTATTAAAAAGTTTGAATTTCTGGATTCGTTTGGTAAAAAAACTAATAGTTTTTGTGATGTTCAACAAATATATGTTGAAGTTTATATAAAAAATACTTTAGAAATTCTGAAAATTAAAAGAAAACTTGCTCCATTAATTAGTATTGGTATATTAAGTATTTGCTATTTCTATAAAAGTACTTTTAAAACTGATGGTATTAAAATTGTTAGTGAAATAGAAAATCTGAAAAGAGAAAATATTTATACCATTGGTAATGGAAATAATGATATTTGTATGTTAAGTGAGTATAATGGTTCTCGCGTTCCTTATTCTTATCCTAAAGTTATAATGCAAGGATTTCCTAAAAATAGTGTTTCTAGTTATGTTAAAAAGATAGAAAGTGGTAAAATATGAAAAAAATAGGAATAGTTTGTGAATATAATCCATTTCATAATGGACATAAATATCAACTTGAAAAAATTAGAGAAAAATATAGTGATGCTATTATTATTGTGTGTATGTCGTCTTCTTTTACTCAACGTGGTGAGTTATCTATATTAAATAAATGGGATAAAACGAGATGTGCCTTAAATAATGGTGTTAATATTGTTTTGGAACTTCCTTATATCTACTCTACTCAATCTAGTGATACTTTTGCTGAGTATGCTATAAAAATTTTGAATGAATTTAAAATAGATGAATTATGTTTTGGTAGTGAAGATGATAACTTGGATATTCTTTATAAAGTTGCTGATACTCAAATTAATAACAAATTATTCGATCAAAAAGTAAAAGAATATTTGGATGATGGAATAAATTACCCTACTGCTTTAAATAATGCTCTAAAAGATTTAATTAACGTTGAAATTACAAAACCAAATGATCTTTTAGGTGTTAGTTATTTAAAAGAAATCATAAAAAATAAATATGATATTAAACCATTTGTAATAAAAAGAACTAATGATTATCATGATATAGAAAGTGACTCTAATATTGTGTCTGCATCTAATATTAGAGAACGTTTAATAAAAAATGAAAGCATTAAAAAG
>JAZUBJ010000109.1:0-34805 GCA_045638445.1 Bacilli bacterium
ACCGCTTGGCCTCCGACTTAACTCCTCCATATTAAACACTTCTTCTTTCATTTCCTCACACGACAATAAAAGTTCAATATTAACGCTTAAAACATCTTTATTAAATTTATATTTAAAGTCATCAATCTCTATTTTTAAAGACTCTTCTTTTATTTTTTTACTAAGAGCTATTGAAAACGGAATAGTATACAAAAACTCTTCATAATTAACACTAGCTTCAGTCATTTTATAACTACCACTAACTTCAACGAATCCTTCAACAATATCATTATTAATTTTGTAATCATGTTCTAAAGAAATACTAGTAATCTCACCAATTCGTGTTTTAAAAATAATATCCTTTTTTAAAGGAATAATTTCATTCATATATTCTCCTTTCACTTAAATATATGAAAAAAAATATTCTTTATGAGAATATTTTTAATCAAAAATCATTTCATATATTTCTTTATAATCATTAACAGCAATATAATTAATATTATCAGTTAAATCTTTCTCTATATATGAAATCTCACTAATATTATTACTTGGTATAAATAACTTTGAAATACCATTTTTAACACAAGCAATACTTTTTTCTTTAATACCAGATACCATTAATACTTCGCCCTTAAGAGTTATTTCTCCAGTCATTGAAATACTACCATTAATAACTTTATTTTTAATTAAAGATAAAATTGCACTAGTAATAGCAACACCAGCACTAGGTCCATCTTTATTTGTAGCATTCTCGGTAAAATGAACATGAATATCACGATTAGAAAAATAATTTTCATCTATTCCAAAATACTTATAATTACTTTTTATATAACTAATTGAAACATTAATACTTTCTTTCAAAACATCACTCAAAGATCCAGTACAAATTACTTTACCATTTCCACTAAAAGAAGAAACTTCTATATTTAAAGAAATACCACCTACACTACTACAAGCAACACATTTTATAACACCAGGATAAATAACTTCATCATTATTAAGATGAGCATATAACGGATTTTCTAAATAATTTATTAAATCACTTTCACGAACTCTAACACTAACTATTTTACGTGATGTTTTTATATGTGAAGTAATAATTTTACGAACAATTTTATTTATACATCTCTCAAGTTCACGAACACCATTTTCATTCGTATAATAATTTATAATTTTATCAATTGAATCACTCTCAAACTTAATAACACTTTTACTCAAATTATGCATTTTTAATATATTTGGAATCAAATAATTTTCACAAATATATTTTTTTTCATTAAATGAGTAACCAGTTAAATTAATAATTTCAAGCCTATCAAGCAAAGCACTTGGTATACTACTAATATCATTGGCTGTTAAAATAAATAAAACCTGACTTAAATCAACTTCTTCGTCTATATAATTATCAATAAACTTAGTGTTTTGACTAACATCAAGTATATCAAGAAGAGTACTAGCAGGATCTCCTTTATAATCCTTCTTTAATTTATCAACTTCATCAAGTAAAAATACAGGATTCATACTACCACATTTTATCAATGAAGAAATTATTCTACCAGGGCTAGATCCAATATATGCTCGTCTATGACCAACGAGATCAGAAGAATCACTCATCCCACCAAGTGAAATTTTAACAAAATTTCTATTAAGTGCATGAGCAATTGATGAAGCAAACGTTGTCTTTCCAACACCAGGAGGACCAACTAAACAAATAATCGGAGTATTAACATCATCACTAATAGATTTAACAGCGATATATTCAATAATTCTATCTTTAGCACTTTTAAACGAATAATGAGAAGCATTTAATCTCTTTTCAATTTTTAATAAATCTTTTTCATCTTTTGTTATTTTTCCCCAAGGAATATCAAGTAAATATTCAATATAATTTCTTATAACACTAGAGTCAGGACTCATTTCACTTGTAGAATCAAGCCTATGAATTTCTTTTAATAATTTATTTTTTATTCTAACAGGTAAATTAACATTGTTAACTCTGTCCTTTAAACCAACGATATCATCTTCTCTATTTAAAGAGTCCCCAAGCTCATCTTTAATGATTTTTAATTTTTCTTTTAAAAAATATTCTTTTTGTTCATTATCAAGATTAGTTTTAATTTTAGAATCTATATTACTTTCCAAATCAAGAACAGCATTCTCAATCGCAATTTCACGTATTAAAGTTTTGCTTCTACTAATAGAAGAAACATCACTCATCAATCCAAGTTTTTTCTCAAAAGATAAATCCAGAAATCCACCTATTAAATCAGTTAACTTATCAAGAGAATTACTATCTTTTAATTCACTCATAATAGAATTACTAACATAAGGATTTTTATCAATATATTTTTCAAGTTCTAAAGTAAGCTTTCTATTATAAGCAATTTGCTCTACTTCATCATCAACATCATCTATACTAGTTATAATACTATCAAGAATATCTTTATCACTAGAATAATTTACATAATCTAATATATTTACCCTATATAAACCACTTATTATTAATCTAATATTTCCATTTGGTAAATCAATATTACTCTTAATCTTACCAACAACACCAACTCTAGGTAAATCAGAAGTATCAGGGTTTTCTTCAAGTGAATTTAAAGGACAAACAACAAGAACCTCACCATCATGATATAATCTTGACATTTCAACTACTTTTTTACTAATTTCATTTTTTATTTCAATTCTAATATCTTGAAAAGGAAGCAAAACTAAATTCTTTAGTAAAATAACAGGTAAATTACTCTTAATCATGTCTAGCCTCCTTTATATATAAGTATTTATTATAAAAAGAAATTAAAAAAATGTAAATAAAAAGAACGAAAAATTTAATTTTCATTCTTATATTCTATCAAAAGTAATACCTTTTATTTTTTCTTGTTTAATCGCATTAGTTATAAGTAAACTAACTCTTTCATAATCAACTTCTCCTCTAATAGGAACATTCTTCTTCTTAGAAATTTTTTCAAAGCATTCTTCTATTTCTTCATCAATATACTCTTCTATACCAAATTCATTCATTAAAATAGAAGGATAAAATTTACTAAGTAATTTAAGAATATGTATTGCTACAGTTTCTATAGTAAGAATTTCTTCTTTAATTATTGTCATACTAGCAACATTTAAAGCACAAAATTGATCTTCAAACTTAGGCCATAATATACCAGGAGTATCAACCAAATCCATAAATTCATTTATTTTAATAGTACTAAGTTGTTTTGTAACACCAGGTTTATTACCAACACCAACTATATTTTTACCAACAAGTCTATTAATTAAAGTACTCTTTCCAACATTAGGAACACCAACTACTAAACACTTAGCTTTTTTAGGAAGAAGTCCTTTATTAGCTCTTTTCTTGTTAAACTCAGTCATTAAATTTTTAACTTCATTAATAACTTTTTTATAATCATTAGAATTTTTAGAATCACAAGTTACACAAATACTTCCCTCATTTTTATACTTATCAATCCATTTACCAGTTTCATCTTTATCACAAAGATCATATTTGTTAAATACAATTATATTTTGTTTATCACGAGTTAATTTTTTTAAATCTGGTATTCTAGAAGAATATGGAATTCTTGAATCAATAACTTCAATAACAACATCTACCATAGATATTATCTCAGCTATTTGCTTCTTAGTCTTAGCCATATGACCAGGATACCATTGTATTATTTTACCTTTATTTTCATCCATTTTTATCACTTCCCCACAAATCCATTACATTATAACATAAAAGAGTAGATTTTTCATCTACTCTCAAAATAAATATTTTATTCAAATACTTTTTTACTCACCTATCGGAACATTAAAATTATTAATATGATTGCTAAAACATTAAATTGATAATGTTCTTTTTTTTGCTTTTTCACTTTCTTTTAATAATGATTCACGTGTTGCAATTAATATAGAAGCATCAAAGTTAATTATATAATCATCCGCTCCTCTTTCTCCACCATCCCAAAGATCAGCTGTTACACAAATACCATTTTCACTTAACATTTCATTAACTACATTAAAATTAATTCTTTCTTGACCTATAAATTTAGGAAGTCCATCAAGTCTCAAATTACTATTTCTTTTATAATGTAGATAAATTGACGCTACTTGTTCCTCATCATTAATATATGCACTTATATTTTCAGGTGATCCAATTACTTCAGTTAAATCTTTTTCAATAGAGTTAATATTGAACGAACCATTTTTATAATCATATGCTTCAATAAATGATAAAACTAATTCTAAATACAAATCAGCATATTTTTTGTTCTTCTCGCATTCCGCCAAATATTTTTCATCTAACTTTTTATATACTTTAATTGCCTTTTCATTTGCTTCTTGCACTCTTTTCAAAAATTCTTCAGTCATACACAACCTCCTCATTTTGAAAATTATTATACATTCTTTTTAAAACTTGTCAAATAGTTTAATACATTTATATAAACTTTCTATAACATTTATTTAACAATCTTCTACAGTTTGACCATATCATTTATTTTAATATTCTACTTCTTACAAAAGAATTTAAACTTATTTTATCATCAATACCAAGAGAATTTAAATATTCTATATATTTCACTCTATCTTGAATAAATATAGAATCTAAATCTATTATAACAAACTCACCTTTACCAAGAATTCTTAAACTATTATTGCCTTCAATTGAACTAACACTGTCATTTGTAACATCAAAATTTATTTCATCATAATTAATTTTATTATCATTAAGTAAAATCCCTATATTACAAAAATGTAAATCTTTACAATAAAGTCCAATAGAAAATAATTTTTCTTTTAATTCTTCTAACTTTTCTTCAAAAACTTTATTTTCACAAAAAATTCTATTTTTAATAGTATTTTCTAATGTCTTAACTTTTTGAGTAATTTCAATATGAATTGGATAACCATCAAAACTAAATGTTCTATTAACTATAGGTTGCAATAAATATTCACAATAAGGAATAAAACTACATCTTCTAGGTTTACCAATTTTAATAATTTTATCACCAATTTCGTATATTAAAGATGTTTTACCACAACTAACAAATTTTATTTTATTATCTATTCCCTTTTTCTTTGCATAAGAAGATAATTCATCTACAATTATTTTAAAAAATAACTCAAATTCTTCCTTTTGCTTATCTGAAAAAAACAAATCATCATATTTAAAATTAGAAGTTTTAGAAATATATTTTTCAATCAATTGTTCTCTATCATAATAAGTTTTATAAAAATCACCATCATATTCTTCATCAAAGATTACTCTATTCATATCAAAAAGCATTTCATTATTTAACTCGCAATTATCATGAGAATTATAATAAATAGGAATAGCACTCCCATCAATCATTATCGACTCAATAAAAGTATCTTTTCCTAAAAAATTTATATTTACATATTCTACATTTTCATTTATACCAAAAATATATAAAAAACCACAAACATTTAATAAAGTAATATTGCTTTTATATCTACAACCATTTTTATAATAAACAACCTGAATTTCACTATTAGTTCTTAATTTAATTTTTGTATAACTATCTAGTAAAGTATATAAATTAAACATAATATCCCCTTCTTATATTATCTAGATTTTCTAACATATTGATAATCACCATTACGTGTTTCAATCATTTCATCAAAATCAATATCCATTTCTCTTGTTGGCATAGCAGGTATAACACTATAAAAACCTTTTAACCAAGGAAATAATTTATTACTTATATTTAATTCTTCGAAAGAATTATATTTTATTTTTGATTTTTTTTGAATACAATATCCATCATATAATTGATTTTCAAATCTTTTATGACAATCATTTTGAGCAGTAATAATTATCTTTTGACCAGAACTTTTTATTAAACTGTAACCACAATATCTAATCAAAAAATCAGTAACTAATTCTCCAAAAAACATAGCACTTTCTAAATCTACAAACCTATCATCACATTCATCTAAATCACATTTCATTTTAAATTGAAACTGATGCATAGCACATTCTAAGACAACACTTCCTACAACATCACTTACTTTATAATCTACCCATTTATAATCCGGATATATTTGAAAAACATACATTGCAAATTTCTCAGCTAAATTGTTATCTCTTTCAATTTCAGAAATTAATACATTTATAAAATACCACTCATGAGCTATATGTGAATTTTTATTTAAAGCAACAAGTTCTAAAACTTTATTAATCATATCATGAAACACTTCAGTTCTATAATATTTTTCTTCTAAATAATCCAGTGCCATATTTTTCCTCCAATAAATTAACTAATTTTATACACAAATTAATATATCTCCCAATTTGGCATATATTATATACTAAAATTAACTTTTTTCAATAAAAACTCAAATTTTACAAATAAAAAGAACTGATCAAATTAATCAGTTCAATATTAATCTCAAATATTTATTCAAACTTTACATCAAATAATTTCTTCTACTTAAAATTAACTTATCTTTTTAAAACTGGACCACTTTGTTCTTGTTGTAATTTATTATCTTCTTCAGTAATAGCTTCAAATAATTTATCTGCACTTATTCCTTTTATATCAGCACCATTATTATTAATAAATCTATTAAATTGTAGTATAGCATCTTTTAATTGATCATTGAACACATAACAATTTATATCACCAATTGCATCAGAAGTTTTTAATCTCATATATTCTACACCATCAGTATGATAATAAAAAGGTTCAATTTTTTGAGGAGCAGAATTATTAGCTAAAACTATTAATGAAGTTCCACCTTTTATTATATGTGTTGTTTTTACTCCAAGTTTACTATCTGTATAACAATTTTCAGGTAATTTTTCATCTAAAACATTTTTTTCACCAATTATCCAAACTTTTCCTAAACTTTCAAAAAATTCTCTATCACCTAATTTAGTTTCGAATGATGATAAATCAGTAGTAAAATACTTTCTAAGATCGTATCTTTCCTCATTTTTATTAGCAAGTTTTAATATTACTCTTAACGCTAATTCATGATCACTAATTAATTCTTTAGAATATTGTTTCATTAATGATTCTGCTTGAATATTAAGATAATATAAAAATGATTTTGCAGCAGATATTTTTTCTCTTATTTTGACGCTAAGATCGTTTCTACCAGTAACAGCCATATCATATTCTTTTTGTAATTTCTCAATTTCTTGATATAACTTACAGAATTCTTCAATGTCTTTTACTGTAATACTTTTTATCCCATTTTCATCAATTAATGCTCCATAATGTCTTTTTTCTATGTTTTCTATAAAACTACTCATATTTCTCCAACCCCTTTTTTATTAATTTGCAAGATCTATCGAAAAGTGGCTTATATTATACACTAAAAACTCACTTTTTGCAATAGTTATCTAAATTTAAAAAAGAACTGATTTTAATAACCAGTTCTAATAAATTATTTTATACATCAAAAGTTCAAATATTAAATTATAAATTTTATTTAAATAATGAACTATCTTATCTTAAATTAATTCCATTTTTATTCATGAAATTATAAATATATGTCTCTAATTTTCCATCATCAGGATAATATTCATCATCAAATTTAAATATATATTTATTATTTTCATCTAAATCAACATAAAGAGGACATCCATGACTATAAGCAAGAAAATGTATACTAAATGGAAGATACTTATCATCAAAAAATTTATAATCTAATCCATTCACATAATCTAAGTAGCTATTAAAATAATCAATAACAAAATATAATTCATCAACTGTTATAACATTAAACTGTTCTAAATTATCATCATAAAAATTATAGGAATAATTATGCATTTTGTTATAATAATCAAATCGTTCATTAAACTTGTTAATATGATACTTCTCAGCTTTTTCATAATAATCATATCCATTTAAATAACATGTATAATCATAACAAGAGCCATCTATACTCAAACCATTAGTACAACTATAAGAAGATATTATGTCAAAAGAAAAACCATCTTCTTTATGTTTTAAAGTAAAAGTTCTCACTGGATCATCTTTATAATCTATTTCATCATTAGTATCAACCAATTCAAACTTACCGAAAAGATTGCAAGATACATATTTATCATATGAACCACAATCCATATTATCTACAAAAACAACAACATCATCATATTCATGTATTTCTCCATGCTTTCCACAACCAGTCATGCATAACACTAAAAAACCATAAAATAACATAACATAAAATTTATTTTTCAACTATAACACCACCTATAACTGATTTATTATATAATCTATGTTAACATAAATAATATAAATTTACAATAATATGTTCTTTTATATAAAGTAACATATTTTATTTCAAATAATAAAAGTAAAACTTTTATAGAAAGTATTATAAAACATCTACAAAATTAAAGTCATAAATTTCTATTTAATAAATATTATTTATTTAACAAAAAAAGAAATGCAAAACATTTCTTTTAATTACAATTAAAATTATCTACTTAGTGAATTCAATTCATCATTTTCATTTACTTGATTATCATCAATATTTTGAACACCAGTATTTTGATTTATTCTATCAACATAACTATTAAATGTTTTATAAAAATTATTCATGGCTACTTGCATAGTATCAGTTGACATATGACTTTTTACACAATCAGCAAATGCTTTAACACCTTGTTTATAAGAAGTAGCTCTTTCTCTATAATCTTCAATATTTTTTCCAACTAAAGAACCTAAATCACCTTTATATTTTCCTCTTAATTCCACCAAATAATTTTGAAACAAATTTTCTGAGTAATCAAAATTACGACAAAATTCTTCAACTTCTTGAACTGTATAACCCATATAATATGGAACAGCTTCTTCTAACGTTAAATTGAAATCATATTTTTCTGAATTAAGTGGATCAAAACCAAATTCATCTAACCCTCTCTTAATTACATCTTTTCTAGAATAAAAATCTTTTAAACTACGATATTTATTAACTATTAAAGAATAATCAAGATCCGAATTTAAAGTTTTTTTCATAAATTCCTTCTTAACATCATCAAGCATAAATTGTTCTTCCAATGGCAAACTAGTAGTCCATAAAATATTATCTGATACAATATCAAATTTATTACACATATCTTTCATTTTAGCAGAAGCTTCTCTTAAATTTGCAACAGAACATAATTTCACACTCATATATACCTCCTATATTCTATAAATATCTTATAATTAATAAAATATTATTTCAATAATTTATTTATTTTTTAACAATAATTTAACATTACTAATTAATTCATTTTCTAATTCTTTATCAGTTATATCATTAATTTCTTGAGCATACTTTAAAATATCTTCTTCCATTGGAGTATTAGAACTATCAATTCCCATTTCTTTTAAAATAGGCAATATGAATTCTTCCATTTCCGGATAAAATTTGTATAAAGTATCATATGCATTTAATGGTTTATCAAGCTTAGTATATCTTGCACTCTCCCAATCAAGTACCATCTCAACAAAATCAATATATGTTTTTTCTAAATCATTTTCATGATGAGAAGACAATTCTCTATGAATTCTAGAAACACTCTTCTTATCAAAAAATAAATACATATACAATTTATCTAAATCATGATATTTAATTTGTTCTAATAATTCTTTATTATTTTTAAAATACTTTTTAGCAAGTAACATAACAACTTTTCTATGTTTATACGTATATTCTATATTTTTTTATTTTCCATACAAAACACTCCTTTCAAAATAGTAGTTAATACTATCAAACTAATAAAATTATAACATAAAAATAAATAATCTACTTATTAATAAATACTCTTAATTCTCTATAATAACAATAACTACCTATAGAAAAAGATAATATTGTAAATACAAGAGAAATTAGAAATGGTGGTGCCCATAAACAATTAAATTTATTGAAATACAAAAAGAAAATTATAGTAATAATAAATCCAAATAAAAATGGAAAATAACATGATAAAAATATACATTTACCATAAACTGTTTTACCAAATTCTCTTAATTTCTCTCTAAATTGTTTATTATCCAATTTATATATCATATATACCACCATATTCATTATAACATTAACACATATAAAAAGAATAGCATAAACTATTCTTATGAATTTAAAGATTCAGTTTCATACAATGTTTTATAAATCTTACTATTCTTTAATAATATGTTATGTTTTCCAGATTCAACAACCTTTCCTTTTTCTACAATATGAATAATATCCGCATCAATGATAGTAGATAATCTATGAGCTACAATTATAACAGTATGATCTTTAACCAAGTTATCAATAGCCTTTTTAATAAATTCCTGTGATTCATTATCAAGAGCACTTGTTGCTTCATCAAATAGAATAATTTTACTATTCTTAGATAAAGTTCTTGCAATAGACAATCTTTGTTTTTGTCCTCCAGATAGATTTACTCCACCTTCCCCCAAAATAGTATCATATCCATTTGGTAAACTCATAATATAATCATCAATATAAGCCATTTTAGCATACTTTCTAACTTCATCGAATGTTATATTTTCATTAACCAACTTGAAATTCTCCATAATTGTTTTATTAAATATAAACGGTTCTTGTCTAATTATAGAAACATTATTTCTTAAAGATTCTTCATCAATATCTTTTATATTTATTCCATCAATTGTAATTTTACCTTTATTAATATCAAAAATTCTTGTTATTAAATTAAATAACGTACTCTTACCTTGACCAGATTTACCAACTATAGCAATTTTCTTATTTGGTTCAATTTTTAAATTAAAATTTTTAAGTGTAATATCCTCATTCGGATAACCAAAATTAACATTTTTAAATTCTATATATCCCTTTATATCTTTAATATCTTTATTCCCGAACTTTTCATCTTCATATAATTTATTTTCAAGTATCTCATTTACTCTTGAAATAGATACACTTACTTTATTATATGTTTGAGCAAGCTCATTTAAATTCTCAATAAACCACATATATCTATATATGTAATATGTCATAGAAACAAAAAATGTTAACGATATTTTACCGTAATATAACAAGAAAGTACATGATATAAATACACCCACTTCCATTAACGTTTTAAGAAGACAAATAATAATATTAAACTTCTTACTTATATCTATTTCTTCTGATGATTTATCATATATTTCCCTTATAATACCTTGCGTATTTTTAACTAAATTATTTTTAATACCTAATGTTTTTATTTCTCTTATACCTCTAATAGATTCATTAACCAAAGATGTAAATTTATCTTGTACTTGCTTTCTCTCACTATGAATATTTTTTAATTTAGGATTAAATATTTTAATAACAACAAAAATAATACAAATCATAACTACAATTTCTAAACCAATTATATAAGAATTCATAAATATATAAACAATAATAATAATTGACGCAACTAACATAGAAATCATATTTAAAATTCTGCCAAATGCAAAACTTAATGTATCAGCATCACTTGTTATTCTATTAATAATTTCACCACTTGATTTTTCTTCAAATGCAACTGCTGGTAAATTAAGTGATTTCTTATATGTAAAATAACCAAGTTTCCTTGTTAAAGCACTTTCTATTTTATATAAAATTGACCTAGCATAATGCAAAAGTGCACCATCAATAGTAAGTTCTAACATAAAATATATACCCAAAAATTTTAAAGCGTTAATTATATCAAGATTAGTAATAGCTTCTAATGCAGCACCATTTAAATATCCAGTAAAAATTTCAGATAATCCTGATAAAAAAATAATAGCACTTGCAATAATAAGCTTACCCTTATCTTCAGATAATAATTTAATTAGAGGTTTAAATTCACTAAACTTTTTCATTTATCCCTCCTCAAAAATAAAAGACTACTTAACAAGTAGTCTTTCTTAAATTATTACTTTCGATATGTGAAAAACAAAGAAGTTTCTCACAATCACAACTTCTGACTACCATAACATCATTAAAAATTAATTTTGAATTTAACTTCTTCATTGTTTCACTCCTCTCTCTTTAAATTCAAATCAAGAATAACATACAAAAAATAGTTTGTCAACCTTTTTTTGTTTACTTACAAAAAAAGACAGATTATTATGTCTTTTCAATTTTATTAATTCCAATTATCATATAAAGTCCTATTATCATTATTGAAATACTTACCACAATTCCAGTAATACCATTCAGTGAATATAAAAACAAGAGTTTATAACTCTTGTTTTATTATCTTCCTCTATTTTTAAAAATATTATATTCTTCACTATGAGCACAAACCCCAAATTTATTTGTGATTGGATCTCTAAATAAAAAATTATTAAGTGGCATCAATGTAAAAACTAAATAACAAATAAAAATAATAACAATACCTAAAAAAGATAAATATCTACCTAAATAATTAATCGCATCATAGTTAATTAAAAAATCAAATAAATACTGACTAATTATAACAACTACATAAAAAGTTGAACAATTATATAAAACATTATTTTTTTTAAAAAATAACTTATA
Source organism: Bacilli bacterium (assembly GCA_045638445.1). GTDB lineage: Bacteria > Bacillota_I > Bacilli_A > RF39 > UBA660 > CAG-1000. The sequence goes on from JAZUBJ010000109.1 coordinate 12,475, forward strand.
CCCATAAAATAACAATGGCATAACAAAAATAATTGATACTAAACTTATAAACTTAGCCAAAAAATAATTAGGATTTACACCATATATATAACCGTCAACAAGCCCCCATATAATTGTGGGAGTAAGAGCAATTTTGATATGTTCCCAAGTACTTTCATTAACCGCACAAAATAAACCAACAAATTTATTATGATTAAAAAAATCATACATAAAATGTGCAGCTGTACCAAAAACAGAAATAAAAACTATACTTATAATCATAAAACTCATATATTCCAACTCTTTCTAATAAACTTATTGATTCTTCATAATTAATCTTTTATCTAAAGGTAATATTTCATTACTACCCTCTACATATAATTTTTCAGATAATCTTATCGATTCACTTAATAGTGAATCTAAATCATTAATTGGTTCTTTATTATAATCAACTTTATATAACCAATCTAAATATTTAATTTTAACTGCTTCATCTGGTCTCCCATATATAACTTTACCAGTATGTAACCAATAACCAAATTCAACATTAGTAGTAAAAGCAGGCATATCATCCAAGTCTCTTGGTATCCAAAATAAAATTACAGTTGACTGAATTAAAGCATCTCTTTCCCACATTGCTTGATCTACATAATCACCCTTTGGTTTAAAACTAGAATATTCAGGTACATAAATAACACCATCAAATCCAAGTTCCTTTAATTTCTCACAAGCATATTTTCTCCAAGACTCAACACTTTGATTCCTAGGAGTCGGCCCTGCTAAAAATATAGACTTTTTTCCTTTTATAACTTCTTCATCAGAATAATTAATTATCATAAACTCACCCTATTAATATAATAACACATTTATATAAAAACAAAAAATAGAGTTTACACTCTATTTAATCTAACTGTTACTCTATTTAATCCACCTTTTGTACAAGTATAAAGTGTTAAATCAAATTGACTTTCAATCATTTCTTTAACATCATCTGGTTCTAGTATTTCAACCATTTCTACTTTATAAATATACTCATTATTATTCATATCAGTCAATATAAGTATATCATCAGTATTTAAATATTTAATTCTACCAAAGACATCATCGTATGAATGTGCAGCAATTACAAGATCATTTGTAAATATACTTCCATAATATCTACAAGGAGATTTTTTCATTTTTCTATAATCCCAATCAGACATAACAGGAAGTTCTAAATCTAAAGTCGGTATTTTTATAGTAGCAATATAATCATCTCCATCAATATTAACAACTTTCATTTCCTTATTTTCATAAGTACCATAGTCTTTTTTTTCAAGTAAGCTAAGTTCTTCACTATGTATTGTTTCATATATTTTTTTTGACTCTATTGATGCATTCTTTTCTTCAAAATGATTATAAGTAATCATTAACCCAGAAAATATAATTAAAATGCACCCTACTATAACAAATGCTATTCCTTTTTTCATATTTTTATGCCTCATTCTTTATTATTCTTAATCCAGTTAAAACTAATATAACTCCTAAACATAAAAATATAATAATAGGATAAAAAATTTGACCAGTTTGAGCTAAAGTATCTGTATTAGTTATAGTAAATAAATAATTATCTACTTTATAACTAGGAGTATACCCCTTTGGGATATTAATCTCCTTAACATTATATTTATCACTTAACTTCATATCCACAAATGTATATGACCAATTATTTTCTTTATTTAATTCAACAGTGTCAATTAGTTCCAAATCATCATAAAGTTCAACAACAACTTTACTTGGAATATTTCCACTATGAGAATTCCATTTTTTTTCAACAACCAAATCAATTACTTTGTAAATATCAGTTTTTGGTTTTGCTTTAATATCAAGAACCCATTTATTATTTTCTATTTTTGGTATTTGAACTAAAAATGAATCAAAATTAGAATAACCGTTCACATTTTTAGTTTGTTTAACATAATATAAACCTAAACTCAAATCTTCAAATTTAAACTTACCATTTATATCAGTAACACCAGTATATTTAATTGCATTCTCAATATCACAATTAGAAATATCATTAACTAGTTCAATATTAGTCAAATCAGTTAAATCAACATTACAACTATTAATCTCTTCTCTAATTGAAAATATTAAATTATTATTTTCTTCTTGAGCACTAGCAATATAATAAAGAGTAATTTCAGCACCTTCAATCATATTATCAGTACCTTCTTTTAATGTAAAATCAATACTACCTTTACTAGTCAAATCAACAGTATTAGCACATACCGTAAATGTTAATGTGAAAAACATTAAACACATAACAATAATTTTAAATGTTATTTTCACTATAGCACCTCCTACTTCTTGTATTTAGATGGATATATATATTTATCTTTTATTTTACTTATATTTATTTTAATAGGTTTAAACATTACAATTAATAATAATACCAAAATAATTGGAAAAAATATTAGTAATGTCACAGTTAATCTATTTACTTTAAATGCTTCAGTAGAAACAAAAACTTCTTCAGTATCATCTACTCTAACTCCCCTAACAAGTAATCTATGAGTATTAATACCATAAGGAGTACAAGTCATTAAAGTAACATAATCTTTATTATTAACAACTTTAAGAAAATCAAGTTCATCTGGTTCAACAATTTGTATATTTTCAACTTGATAAGTAAGTTCACGATTTAATACTTTTATTACAAAAGTATCTCCAAGTTCTAACTTATCTAAATTTGTAAATAGCATTGATGAAGGAAGACCTCTATGAGCAGACAAGACACTATGAGTATTATTGCCACCAATTGGTAAACTAGATCCCTCTAAATGACCAACAGCTCTACTTAAAGTTTCTTTAGAAGTACCTAAATATATAGGTAATTCTACTCTAATTTTACTTATTTTAATGTATCCGATCATCCCGTCATTTCTTAAATTTAAAAGTTTTTTATATCCTTTTACATTACTATAAGAAGAAAAAGGATTTTTAAGACTTAATAATTTAGAATTATAACTCTCAGCATCTTCAAACATTTTTTCATATTCAGAGTTATCCCTATTATTCAAAACAGATTCATAATCCACTATCGCTTTAGAACTAACTCTTTGATTATAAGCATCGCTTACAAAAGGATAAAGTAGAAGAAAAAGACCACAAACAAATAACAAAACCATTATTATATTTAAAGTATTTTTCTTCATATATCCCCCTTCTTTATATTAAATTTTAATTAGTTTTCTTTAGACATTCTAACTTTAGCAACTAATAAGATACCAAATAGAACTACCATAAATGAACCAAGTGTAATAAATAATGCAGTACCAATACCACCTGTATCAGGAAGTAAAGATCCCTTATAGTTAATTACTCTTAATCCACCACTTTCCCATTTATTATTTTCAACTTTTGCATAATTATCACCAGTAATTTCAATTTTTTTTCTATCTAATAATTTAGCATATCCATCTGGATTTAAAGTTTCTTCTAAATAGTAAGTTTTTGCTTCTAAACCTTTAATTTTAATATGACCAGTATTAGTTCCATCAATTAAAGCACATGATGTAGCTCCATGATTTACACGATAATAATTTTCTGCTTGAACATATTCTAAACAAATTTCATTACCACCTTTTTCTGCATCATATAGTCTAAATTGAGCACCAACTAAAACATTAGCATCTTTGTCAGTTTTAACAATATCAAATCCATAAGTATATGTAGTAGTTGTAGATTTAACACTACTATGTCCACCATAACTTAATGTAACTTCGTTAGTATTTCCAGTTGATCCAACAACTGCATTTTCATTTAATTCAGCATTATATGTAACAACAATAACTGAATTTGCTTCCAATCCTAATACATATTCAGGTTCGAATGTAAGAACAAATTTATGTTCTTCAGTAGTAATAGTATAATCTGTATCTTTAACTAAAGTAGTGTCATTATATTTAGCAACAACGCTATCTCCATTTAATGTTAAACCATTTGATAACACGTCTGTTAAAACTAAAGTTTCTGTTCCTGTACTTGTAGTAACTTCAGCTTTAAAGTAAACTGTTTCTCCGATAAATACAGTATTTGAATTTTTATATTCTCCATCATTATCTAAAACAGTTTTACTAACATTAGGTTCACTATTTTTTTCAGCAATAGTTACATCTGGTCTTGTAGTATCTAAAGCACATAAAGCACCTAAAGATGAGTCAACTAAATAGTATCCATAATTAAGTCCAGTAAATGTAACTTCTTCACCATTTGATTTTTGAGTTGCAGTTGGTGTGATTTCATTATCTTTAGCATATTTTAATGCTAATTCAGAAAATTCAACTACATCAGCATCTTCTACCCAAGTAACATAATTTTCTTCATCAATATTAAGGTATTTCCCTTTAATATCATCACTATTTACAAATGCATCCCATTCTGCTGAAGCACCAGTTTTATAAACATAACCGTCATTTTCACCTAATCCTTCTTCTCCATCAATATTAGCATAAGAATCTAATTTCAAAATTTGATAAATTGAATATTCTTCTGCTTTAGCACCTGTGATTTTAATTGTACCTGTCCCCTCATTATTCTTCACAGCACCCACACTTGGTATTAAACACATAACTGTTAATACAAATGCAAGCATAAATTTCATAAATCTTTTCATATTAACCTCCCCGTATCGATTTATAAATTTTTACCCCCTATTTTCTTTTTATTAAGTACATCAAAGATATACTCATAAATAATGTCCCTACGAATGTTAAAACCAACATTCCACTACTACCTGTCTTCGGTAATTCGTAACCCTGTACATTTTTAAATGTGACTAACGTGTCATAACTAATCCCAAATGGATTATTTTGACTAACAGAAGTCTCTATATTTGAAAGTGTAACATTCGTTACGCTATTACCCTTATTAAAAGTAGATGCATTTATTTTGTATAAAGTAACATAACCATCATTATTTGTTTCAGTTACTTTAAACACCGCACCATTTGGAACACCATATATTGTAATACTTTCATTATGTGAAAGCACAATATTTGCTTTTCCATTTCTAAACTCAACAGTTCCACTATCAGTTGTATATATACCATCTTCTAAACTAGATGACTCAATTTCAAAATTGAATTTTCCTGTTTTAGTACGATCTTCAACTATTTTTTCAATAGTCAATGAAGATAATTTCTTATTGTTAAATACAATCTCTGAAACCGTATCATCGCCTTTCTTAATAGTATAAGTAGCTGATAGTTCACCAGATTCATTAAGTACTTTTACTTCTAAATCATATTCTGATTCATCATATAATGTATATTTATCATTTTCAACACTTACATCATTTAAAGTAGTTATTTTTCTCTCATAGATTTTATACTTATGTATTGTTTGAGAAGCTGTATGACTTGAATAAGAATAACTCAAATTGAATACAACACTTCCATTACCATTTTCATCAACAACAATGTTTTTTTCAACCTCAGTATTTTTTTCAACATCTAACAATACAAAAGTATATGTATATCTAACTCCATCTGAGTTAGTAGTTATTTTCTTAACTGGTATATTCAATGTAACACCAGTTTTTTCTGTATTTATTACTTCAACAAAAACACTATTTGAATTACTTATAGTACCACTAGCTTTTGCTGCAGTTGTTGAAACATCATCTATTTTATAACTAACAGTATAACCATTTGTAGAAGAAGAATCCTCCACTACTTCATAGTTAGTACCATAAAATATTTTATCTATTACAGCAGTTTCACCTGATTTTATATTAATAATTCCAAGTTCATTAACTGTATATGTATTATTACCTATTTTATATTTACTACCAATAGGAAGAGGATTTCCTCCTATCTTAACATTTATTCTAAAACTCTTATCAGTTGAAGAACCTGATACAGTTTTCTTTATATTTAATTTTCCCAAATTATTTGGATTAATTTTGTTTGTAAAAATAAATGAACCAGCACCATTTGACATATCATTAGTAGAACTAGAAAATGCAACATATTCTGTAGTTCCAATTTTAATAGTTGAACCACTAATTACACTTCCATTAATACTAACATTAGCATATTGTTCAAATTTATCTTTCGAAATGATTTCCCTAACATAATACTTTCCTGCAGTTTCTTCAATATCAGGAATTACCGCAGACTCACCTTTATTAAGTGTAATGATACCATTATTATCAGTTTTATCAGTTCTTATTTTAACTCCTTCTGAATTATATACATCATAATTATAATTAGCTCCAATAAATAACTGATTTGTTGAAAAAGCAGAATCACTATTAGGTTTCATAATTTGAAAATAATAGTTATCACTTCCAAAAACACCATCATCTGATGTCAATTCTTTTTCAATAGTAATTGCATTCTTTTGAATTAATGGCATATTAAATTCCAAAGTCATAACACTTGAAAGAGATCCTCTTTCCATATAATAAAAATTCATAGGATGAAATGAATAATCTTTAAATCTTCCATTTTCTAAATAATTATTTGGATTCAAACCAGCTTCTCTTAATATTTTTTCAAAACTAACAGTTTTATATGCTGTTTTACCTACTTCATATGTTGTATTATCAAACGCATAATAACGTACTTCACCTTTAACAAAATCAATTTCTCCACCAACTTGAGCATGAATACCAGATAAATCTAAAAATAAAACTTCATCAATATATACCCAAACATCATCATCACCTTCAAAACGAAAAATCATATCTTCATTATTTTTTCCAACCTTCCCATTTAAAGGTTGCATGAAGTTGGTTTTCATTTCAAATCCAAAAAAGAAATCTTTTATTTCATCAAAATTAATCATATATAAATTATTTAGATGAGATGTACTTTTGAAATTATTTATAACTTGAGGAGTTAAATCTAACAAATCATGTAAATTCAACGCATAATTAATAGCATACGCATTATAATTTTGCGTTCCTCTAGAAGCATCAATAAAATTATTAAAAATAGGAAGATAAAGACCAACAGTATTATATTTATACATTAAAGACGCAGAAGTAGTTGAATTTGCTTTTTCACCCGCTCTCTGAGCCATAGCACCAACTGTTTCTTTGTTAATCAATGTTGCTTGAGTTGTTTGAGAATTAATGTAATTTAATGGCATAAAATTCCCAAAAGGATAAATAAATAAATTAGGTGTTATTGTTTGATTATAAACAATAAATTTATCACTTGCAGAATCAAATTCAGCATGATTATTTTTACTACTATAATAGTATTTCCCAGTATCAGCATTATACTGAAATAATTCGCTTATATTTTTATCATTTTTCTTTATTGTTTCTTTTTTATCTGTGCTTTCAGAAAACAAAAAACTTAAACTATTTCCATTAGCAAGAGCAGGATAATCATTAACTAATGTTTTCTTCATTTTATTTTCAAGTGATCTATATATACTATAAGCATTAATAGTATTTTCTGGTGTTTCAGCACTTCCAGCATCTATATCCGCAGTTAATATATCTCCAAAATTAAAAGCATATATACTATTTGGACTCAAATCATCAAGTCGACCCATACTTTGAGTAAAACCTGGATAATTATCATTTGATTGATATTTTTTATTAATATTAGAACCGTAATCATACAAATTCATTTCAATAAACTCATCTGTATTTTGAACTTTAATAGGCGTTAAACCATTAGCAGCTTTACTACTTCCCTCTAAAGCCATAACTGGAATAGTAAATATACCCAACATAAAAATACTTAGTAACAATGATAAAACTATTATTCCTATAAAATATTTCTTTTTCATAATAATACCTCGCCCCCGCAAAAAAATTATTCAACAAACCCCATTTTATTCAGTGGCCAAATACTTATTACTGCTTTTCCAAGCAAATCATCTTCAGATACAGCTCCTATTTCATCATTTCTTGAATCAAGTGAAGTATCTCTCTTATCACCAAGTACAAAGTAGTGACCATCAGGTACTTGGTATGGATATTCTATATTAGAGTTTCCAATTGATTTTTCTTTTATATAAGGTTCATCTAATAACTTACCGTTTATATAAACATTTCCATCTTCATCAATATTAACAAACTCACCTTGAGTTGCTATAACTCTTTTAATTAAAATTTTATTTCCTTGATAAAAAGCAACTATATCATTTTTATCAATATTCATATTTTTAAATGCAACTACATATTGCCCTTCATTTAATGTTGGCAACATTGAATTACCATTTATTTCTAAAACCGATATTATAAATGTAGCTATTAAAGTAGAAATAGCTGCAACTACAACTAGAGTACTTAAGGTACTTTTTAGTAATTTTATATATCTTTGTCTATAATTTACCCTTTTTAACTCTTCTTCAATCATTTCAGATGTTAAAGATATTTTTTTATTCATATTCACTTAATACTATTCTTTTAAAGATTTTTTATTCTTAATATTTTTTCTTTTCTTTTTATCTTTAACTTCTTTTTGATTTACTTTTTGCAACTTCAATATTTCCTTTTCTGCATTTGAAATACGTTTTTTACATTCTTTATCTATTTCTTCAAGTTTCTTTTTCTTAAATTCTCTTAATTCTTTTTGTTTTTCTTTCTTCTCTTTTTCAAAAAGTTCTAAAGAGTTCTTTTTATATACATTAACGCATTCATCAGCAGCTTTAAAAATATTTCCTAAAACTAACGATGCTTCAGCTATAGAACCTATATTTTTAAGCGAAACTTTTCTTTCATTCAATTCATTATTAACTTTTTCAAGTTCACTTTCTAACTCTTCAATTCTTTTAGTTTGCTCTAAAAGTATTTCTAAAAGTTCACGTCTTCCCAATTTTCTAAGTTCTTTACTATTCATATACATCCTCGTTTACGTTCATTTACAACTTGTGCCAATTATAATACAATGAAACTTTTGAAATTACAAGGTATTTTATCAATAAAATGTTTTTTTATATCAAAAACACAAAAAAACACATTTTTTCAAATGCGTTTTTATTTAAAATTGTTACTTTTAAACACAACTTCTCCATTATAAATTTTTCTATTATGAGCCATTGCTTGATCATAAGATGCCCACTTAGTACCATCAAGTGATTTAAATGTTTGTTGTGGTTCCTTAGGTACATTCACATTCCTAGTTTGATTAAAAGAATTACTATTAACCCCACTACTAAATCTGCCTTGATTAAAACCATTATTCATATTCCCATTTCCAAAATTATTATTTGGAAGTCTCATGCCTCCACCAAAATTCATATCTTCACCAATCCTTTAATAATTATTTAACAAACTTAGCATTATAATGGTATCTTGGTTGTTCATAAGCTGGACCAAAAGGATCTTTTTCATCTACTTCTATACTAAATTCAGAATCAAAATCAACTTTTTCAACAACTAATTGTTCATATTCAACTGATTTTCTTTCTTCTTCATCAATAATTTCATATTTAGTAACTTCTCTTGAAATTTTAACGTTATCCTCACTTATCCATAAAATATCAATATCATTTCCATTATATTTATCTAAATCTATTTCATCATCTTGTTTAACATTAAATTCTTTAACAACAGAAACACTATTATCTTTAACATCATACTCTTTTATTTGAAGCTTAATTCTAGCGTTCTTATCTCCTTTAGGAATAAAAATAACAACTAAAATAAGAAGAACAATTCCTAGAAGAGTCATATATATTTTATTTAAATCTTTCTTTATATCACCAGTATTATTCTTTTTAATTTCTTTAGTAACTACTTTCTTATTATTATCTACCTTTTTTACAACTTTTTTATTTGTACTTTTCTTTTTTGTTTTCATATTTACCTCTCAATATAAATAATTATATCATAAAAAAGAAAATCACATTATGATTTTCTAAAAAATAACTTATTCTACATTAACACCTTTTTTAAATTGAATTAAATTAAACACATATAACCAAATTATATTAATAGAATAAACAACTATTGCTATCATGATACATAACTTAACAGTCGGTACATCTATAGCATCCATTGTATAAAACAAATTCATTAAATCTTTATCGAATAATGCCACAATAAATACACCTAATATTGCAATTATTTGAGTACAAAGATATGCCCCAAATCCAAAAGCAAAACTATACACTGTCTTTAAACTATTTCTTTTATGTCCAAGTATTATTCCAGCATACCCAGACTCTAACATATTTGTAAGTTCTAAAAAACAAATAAATATAAATGCTAAAATAATTTTAATAACAGTACTTTCATACACAGTAGCAAGAGGCATAATTAAATTTTTAACAAATTCTAAATTTTCTTTAGAATAAAAAGCAATTATAAGAGAGACTAATATAACAATAACACTAATAAACATACTAACAACAGAAGATATAAATTTAGATAAATAGATTTCACTTTTTTTAACAGGTAAAGTATGTGTTAAATAAGATTGATCACCATATAAATTCTCTTTAAATTTAACCCATAATCTTATTAAATTATTAATAATAATATTAAAAATCATCGCAATTGTTGTACCACTACAAATACGAGCAATTATATTCATAATAAATGAATTATCAATCATTAAAAATAATCTAGTTAATATTGCAAAAAATAAAGATAAAATATAAAAAACAAGTAAACCTTTAAAAATATTTTTTATATCATATTTTAATAACTTCTTTAGCATTTGAACATCCTCCTAAAAATTTCATCAATACTTCCATTTTCCTTTTGTCTTAATTCATCCGTATTAGATTGTAAAACTATTTTACCTTTATCTATAAATATAACTTCATCAAGTATCCTTTCAATATCTGAAATTAAATGTGTAGATATAATAACACTACTTCCATCATTAAAATTAGATAATATAGTATCAAGTATATAATCACGAGTAGCAGGGTCAACTCCACCAAGTGGTTCATCTAATATATATAAATCAGCCTTTCTACTCATAACAAGTACAAGTTGCACTTTCTCTTGCATACCTTTACTCATCTTAGATAATTTATCTTTAGTATCTAAATCTAAATCGTTAAGAAGTCTTCTTGCTTTTTTAGAATCAAAATTATCATAAAAATCTTCAAAATATTCAATAACCTTCTCAACACTCATTGTTTTATCTAAATATGTTCTCTCAGGTAAATAAGAAATTATTTTTTTACTTTCAACACCAATGTTTTTACCATTTACAAGAACACTACCACTATCAATAGTAAGTAAATCATTTATTATTTTTATTAAAGTAGATTTACCAGTTCCATTTTTACCAAGAAGACCAATTATTTTACCTTTTTCAATAGTAAAACTTACATCTTTTAAAATATGTTTATTTCCATAATATTTGTTAACTTTTTCACACTTTACTAATTCCATTATTTATTTTCTCCTAACTTTTCTAAATAAGATATAACTTCTTTTTTATTAAATCCAATACTCTCCATATTCATAAAATACTTTAAAGAAATTTCTTCTGCATATATCTTCTTATATTTATTAATTAATTTCTGATCATTAGTAACAAATTTACCATTAGTTCTCTCTGTAAATATAAGACCAATTTCTTCAAGTTCTACTAAAGCTTTTTGCATTGTGTTTGGATTAACTTTCATATCTAGTGCATATTCACGAACAGACATTAACCTTTCACCTGGTTTTAATTTACCTGATATAATATCTATTTTAATTTGTTCAACAAGTTGAATATAAATTGGAATATTATTATCAAATATGATTGTCATATTTCCACCTCATTGTATTATCTAACTAATACAATAATACAATATAAAAAAGATATTGTCAATAAAAAAACGAATCAAAAGATTCGCTTACTTTTATATATATATCTAGCATAAATAAAAGGAACTATTATCAAGAAAATATGAATAAATAAAGATAATTTCGTTTCAACATAGAATACCGATAATGCATTCAATAATGAATGAGTAACTATACATGGGATTATAGATTTAGTTTTATAAAAAATAATAACAAATAAATATCCAATAGATATACCAGATATCATTTGAAACATTGTTGCTACAAAATCAGCTCCCATAAGTAAATTAATAAAATGACCAATACCAAATGTAATAGATGTAACATATATTGCAGTAACAACATTATCCTTTTCCATCATTTTAAATAAAAAACCCCTAAAAATAACTTCTTCTATAAATCCAACATTAATCATATTTAAAACAAAAAAGATAATTTCACTTAAACTATTATTAACATTAATTCCACTCCATAAATTAGTACTTATTATTAAAACAAGTGGTATAAAATATAAATATTTTTTTAAATTTTTAATTTTAACAAAACCATAATATTTAAAACGATCAAGTTTAAAAATTAATAGTACTAACAACAATGAAAAAAATGTATTAACAAGAGCACTTCTATAATCATATATACCTATATTATTAATACAATATGAATTAACAACTAAATACAAAAAAATTAAAGATATACAAAATAAAGTTTCATATTTTTTAAATATTTTTTCCATAAATACCTCACTTAATATAACGATATATTTTATTACTATTTAATTTAACATCCTTTAATTTAGCCATCTCATCAATTGTAACAAAAGCATATCCATCTTTAATTAACTCTTTCATCGCAAGAATTGCTCCATCAACTGATGTCTCATACAAATCATGTAATAAAACAATTGCTCCATCATGTGCATTTTCTAAAATTTCATTTTTTATTCTTTCTGGATCTTTATATTTCCAATCTAAAGTATCAACATCCCATAAAATAATTTTCATACTTACTAAATCATTAACTTTATCATTAACACTACCATAAGGCGGTCTAATTAAAGAAGGACTAACACCTATCACACTTTTAATAGCACTATTTGTTTTATTAACTTCACTTCTAACTTTTTCATTACTGATTTTTGTTAAATTAGCATGAGAATATGTATGACTACCAATTTGATTTCCCATATTATATGCTCTTTTTAAAACTTCTTTATTTGATTTCACTCTATTACCAACCACAAAAAAAGTAACTCTAGCTTGATAACAATCAAGATTATCTAAAAGTTTATTTGTATTTTTCTTACTTGGACCATCATCAAATGTAAAAGCAATTAATTTTTTATCTTTAAAATCTATTAGGTTTCTTTCTCCATACAAACAACTATCTTCTTCTTTACTAATAAATGGAATACTCATATATATTTCACCACTATATTCTTGTTGAATACTACACCCAGGAAAAACAACATTTTTACTATTTATATCAAAAGAAAAATTATCATTTCTAGAATACTTTTTAGAATTATAATGTTTTAAACTATTACTATTTTTCTGAATATTTATGCTTTTTAAAGATGAAGAATTCAAACTTAAATTAACATCAATTTCCTTAACATCAGCATCAACATTAAAAAAATAAATATCAAATGCAAACAATAACATAACAATTATCCAAAAAATAAAATATTTATTAAATTTTATTTTCATACTACACCCCACTAATAAACTAAATTAAATCTCTTCTAACTGAAACATATCCCTCATGAGTAGTTGTAAATAATAATATATTTTCTTTATTATCATAAAAAGCTATATCATCAATACCAAAATTAGTAAGTTCTGAGTAATCTCCAACTCTTAAAGTTTTATCATTATCACCATAAAAATAATACTTACAAAAAGTTTCAAAACTTCTTAAATAAGTAAATAATTCTTTACTAGACTTAATTCTATATAAATAATTATTTCTTTTTGTTTTGGTACCCCACCACTCACTTACTTTTTTAGTATCAATAATATCTTCTTCAAATTTAAGAACTAATTCATTTTTACTTTTACCATTAATAATAACAATTTCAATATAATCACACTTACAATAAAGCTTATCTAAAATATTTAAATAGTTCTCGTGATTATTTAATTTTCCTGTATAATCAACTATCATATTAATAACCTATCCTATAAAAGAATTATAACACACAAAAAAATAAAAGAATAGTAATTAAACTATTCCTCATTTGTCTTTACTTGAACTTTATCTTCACCTAAATATTTAAATAAACATGAATTTAAATAATCAGAATCAATAGGTTTAGATATATAATCAGTAAATCCTTGTTCCAAATAAAATTCACGTGCCCCTTCTACAGCATTAGCAGTTACTACTAAAATTGGAACACCAGCATTATCATTATTTTGAGTTCTAATTTTCTTTAATGTTTCAACGCCATCCATACCAGGCATCATATGATCAAGGAAAATAATATCATAATTATTTTTCTCAGTTAAACTTAATGCTTCAGCACCACTATTACAAGAATCAATTGTAGCACCAGTTTTTTTCAAAAATCCCTTTAGTACAACTAAATTTAACTTATTATCATCAACCGCAAGCATTCTAACATTTGGACAATAAGCTTCTTTAATAACATCTTCTTTATCTTTCCTAATTAAATTTAAAAGTTCAACTTTATTAATTGGTTTTTTCAATATAACTTTACCATCTAAATTAATATCATCTTCTACAAGATAAATAACATTGACTACCTCTTCATTAATTAATTCACCATTATAATTTACAAAGATAAAGTCAAAATTATTTTCTTTAATATAATTTAAATCAAGTTTATCACTTATTGTTACATCAACATATTCCTTTTGTAAAACTTTCTTTAAAACAGACATTTCAATTGTTTTGTCATCAATAATAAAGACATCACATAATGAATTCCCATCCTCATATCCACCACAAAAAGAAGAATCAATAATCACTTGAGGTAAATCTAACACACACTTTGTACCTTGACCATATTCACTACTAATATCAAACTTACCATTCATAAGAATCATCAATTTTTTAACAATAGTAAGTCCAATTCCAATTCCCTCATAATTTCTATTATTTGTTGCTTCAAGTCCTTTAAAAGAAATAAATAAGTTTTTAATATCTTCTGAATTTATACCAATTCCACTATCTATAATTTCAATTTTCAAATTACACTTATCATTTAAAATACTAGAACTAACATTTATAGATATTTTTCCTGATTTAGTATATTTTATAGAATTTTTAAGAAGATTAACAATACACTGTCTAATTCTCTTCTCATCTCCCATTAATATACTAGGTACTTCATTATCAACTTTTATTTCATAAATTAAACCTTTTTCATTAATAGAATCTTTATAAGAAGAAATAACATTTTTTAATACTTCAATAATACTGTATTCATTTTCAACAATATCTAATTTACCTGTTTGAATTTTAGAAAAATCAAATAATTCATCAATCATAGAAAGTAAACTCTTACTAGATTTCGCTATTTGATTTGAATAATCAATAACATTAGATTTATCTTCATCATTTTGAATTAATTCATTAATACCAATAATTGCATTTAACGGAGTTCTTAGTTCATGAGACATATTAGCAAGAAAATTATCTTTACTATGAGATGCATTTTCAGCATCAATTCTTGCTTTTTCAGCTTGTTCTTTTGCTTCCTTTAATTCAGTAATATATTTATTTTTTTCAGTTAAATCATTAATTATAAAAATATGACCAATTACATCACCGAAAGAATCTTTTACTTTCTCAATTGAAACACTACAATATGAATTATTGTTTTTTATATTACATTCTATATTTGTATAATTATTTATTAAAAAATCTGCATCATAATCAAGAATAAATAAATCTGTTATAGAAACACTATCAATTTTGTCTTTTTCAAGATTAAAAAACTTATAACCAGAATCACTCATAAATTCAATTTTATTATTTGTATTAATAACAAATATAGGTAAATCAATAGAGTGATAAATATGATTAGATACTGTTTGCAAAGTTAAAGTATTTTTCTTTTGATACAAAAAAGTAATAAAACCAACAAATATAGCTAAAAACTGACCAAGCGTACTTCCAGGAAATGCAGCTACTCCAATCATTGGCAACAACGTATCTAATATTGAACCAAGAAAAGTAATTAATATAAATACCCAAAGACCAAAATTTAAAACTTTTGTTCTTTTATATTTAGCATTTTTTCTCATAATTACAAGAATTATTACACATAAAATAGTATATATAACTATATAAACATAATATAATGTATTCCATATATCGTTTGCAAAAGTATAACTCATACCAAACTTACTCATATAAAATGTTTGTCTCTCAGGCATAACCAAAAATGGATATAAAATAAGACCAATTAAAGAATAAACAGCAAAAATTTTTCGTAACCATTTAGGAGAATTAGCAAGTTCTAAAAAAAACCTAGGTCCAAATATAAAAAAGAAAAACAAACCAGCCATTCCTATTCTTCTACATAAAAGTGCAGCTTCAGGAGTTTTTTGAATTAACAAAAAACCAAAACCAAGTCCCCATATGGTACTACCAATAGCAGTAATAGAAAAATATTTATAATTATTTGTATGATTTTTATCAAGCAAACCAACTATAGCACATACAAACGAACAAACTGATAAACCAAAAATTAAAAAAGCTAAAAATAGTGCCATACAAAACTCCTCTCTATTATAATCATTATAACATAATGATTATAATTTTCAAAAACAAATATATATGATATACTATAAATATAATAGAGGTATAAAATATGGAAAAGAAAAATGATCTAGACTTACCAACACTAGAAGAAGTGCTTGAAGAATCGAATGTAAATAATACACAACAAACAAATATTCAAAATAATAATGTTCCTCCTATAACACATATAGAAGAAAAAGCAGAAAGTACAATTGTTCCAGTTATAAACAATGAAATAACTAAACCACAAGAACAAATAAATACACCAAAGGAAGAAAATATCTCCAAACAAAACAGTACGCCTATATATACACAAGAATTAAATAGTTCATATGATAATAATTTAGATAGTCAAACACAAAACAAGCAAACAAATCATACCGAATTAATAAAAAGACTTATACTAGTTATTATATGCATTGGCGCTATAATAATATTTGTTCCAAAACTGTTTAAAGAAATGAAAATTGCAAGTAATATCGACAATGATGAAGACGTTCCAATTGTAGAAGAAGAAAATAACAACAAAGAAGAAAATAAAGATGATGAAAAAGTTGAAAATACTGATGAAAACAAGGAAGAAACTACAAAACCAACTACGCCAACAACCCCTTCTTCTCCATCAACTAATCCTACAACACCAACTACTAAACCAACTACACCTACAACAAAGCCAACTACTCCGACTACTCCACCAAGTACAAATACAACAACAAATACATGGAATGGAATTTATACACTTAATGGTACAGATATAAAAATATTTCAAATATATGATGATGAAATAGAATATAATATTACTGGTCCAGACGGAACATCACAATCATATGCAAAAATAAATGGTAAAACAGCAAAAGATGAAATGTTTGGTGAAGAATACATTTTTACATTAAACGGAAATAAACTGGAATACTCTGATACAGAAAAATACTTTCCAAATGGTACATATACTAAAAAATCAGATTATACAAGCAAAGACTATTATAAAGATAATATAGGAGATCCAACTTATATAAATAGTGATATAAGTGGAGAATACAAATTAAATGATGTAATAATAACTATCATTCAAACAGAAAAAGATAAAGTAAGATTTAGCATTAAAAAAGATTCTAGTACCTATAGTATGACAGGAGAACTTAAAAATTTTATAATCGATTTCAAAAAAACAATCTTTGATGATACTGATACAATTAAATTTGAATTTATAAATGGAACAATAAAAATAACAGCATCAAGTACTGATAAAGATAGTATATTGAACAAAATAAATGGAACTTATAAAAAATCTAAAAAATTAACTATCGAAGAAGTAATAAAAAATGGATATATTTAATATCCATTTTTTTAAATGATTGCACTATATACATAATAGAAAATAAATAAAGCAGTAAATATATAAATAATTGGAGAAACTTCCTTTCCCTTTTTATTTACAATATTAATTATTACATACATAATAAATCCAAATTGAATACCCGTTGTTATTGAATATGAAAGAGGCATCATAACAATAACAAAAAACGCAGGAATAGCAATTAAAATATCTTTCCAATCTATTTTAATAATATTTTCAATCATTGATAAACCAACAAATATTAGTATTGGAGCAATTGCACTCATAGGAACACATGAAACTATTGGTCCTAAAAATAATGATGCTATAAAGCATAATGCAGCACTTACAGCAGTTAATCCTGTTCTACCACCCATTTCAATTCCTACACTACTTTCAACATAAGTAGTAACATTACTTGTACCAAGAAGTGCGCCTACTATAGTAGTAGCCGAATCACAAGCAAGAGCCCTTTCTAATTTTTTTGGCATATTACCATCTTTATCCATTTTAAATATACCTGACTTTTTACCCGTACCAATAAAAGTACCAATAGTATCAAACAAATCTGAAATAACTAAAGTAAATAATGTAATAAATACAACAACACCTGCTTTTGCGTTTAATAATCCAGAAAAATCAAGTTGTAAAAAAGTTGGTTCTAAAGACAAAGAAAAACCTGAAGAAAAATCCGGTAATTTTGTCACACCTAAAAATATACCAATAATAGACGTTATAAATATTGATTTAATATATGCGAATTTTGTTTTTCTAGAAACTAAAATAGCTGTAACAATTATACCAATAATAGCTAAAATAGCAGTAATATTATTAAATGTCGCAAGTTGAGGAACTGTATTACTTGCAGCAGATATACCATCATGAACACCAGATACTGAAAATTCAATTAAACCAGCAGACTTAATGCCAATATATGTAATAAAAAGTCCGATCCCAACTGTAATAGCATCTTGCATAAACTCTGGAATAGATTTTATTATCATTTTTCTAATACTTGTTAACGTAATAATAACATTTATAACACCACATATAAATACCATAGCAAGTGCTTGTTGCCAACTAAATCCCATTGTTCCACATATTGTAAATGTAAACAAAGCATTAAGTCCAAGCCCAGCACTTTGAACATACGGAACATTAGCAATCAGTCCTAAAAATAAAGTACCAATTGCAGAAGCAAGAATAGTTGCAACATAAACAGAATTATAATTCATTCCTGTATTAGAAAGCATAGCAGGATTTAAAAATATAATATATGACATAGACATAAATGTAGCAAGACCTGCTAAAAGTTCAACAGCTACTGTAGTTTTATTCTCTTTTAATTTAAAAAATTTATCTAACATAAGTCACCACTAACTTTCTTTTTTAATAAACATATCTTTTGGTACACCACATATCGGACAAGTAAAGTTATCATCTAATTCTTCATCATATTGTACATAACCACATACAGTACAAACCCATGCAGTCTTACCTTTTTCAGTTGTAACCTTTATTAAATCATCTTTATTTTCTTGAAAATATTGATAACTCATAGCTTCTTCATTAGAAAACACATCACATCCAACTAATTTTCCTATAAATAAAGTATGAGTATCATTATCAATAGAATCTATTTTTTCACATATCATATAACCAAGAGAGTCCTTAATTACTTTTTGATCATCAACTAAATTAAATTCAACATCTTTAAATTTATCTATATCTCTCATCGAATTATACCCAAATGTTTTAATAATTTCTCCACTAACATTTTTACCTAAAACACTTAAACAAAACTTATTATTATTTTTCATAAGTTCATTTGTATAATTACTCTTCATAACACTAACAGCTATTAAAGGATTATCTCCACTACTAATTTGACTAACCGCATCTACAACGCAACCACCATTATTTGTAGTTAAAATATACATACCTTGAGTAATTTTTCTTGTAATCTTTTTATTTTTCATGACTTACCTCCATAAGTATTATATCAAACTATTCTTTTTAATTAGAAACAATTTTTTTATAAAGTTTATTTTGTGATACATTATCATATTCTCCACAATCAGAAACTAACCCATCATTAAATAAAACTATATTATCTGACATCTTAAGAACATCTTCATTTTTATCAATAATTATGATAGTAAATCTCTCTTTTAAATCATTAAATATTTCTAAAACTGTATTTCTACTATCTTTATTTAAAGAACAAATTATTTCATCAAATATCATAATCTTAGTATTTTTTAGTAAAATTCGAGCAATATTTAAAAGTATTTTTGAATTAGCAGATAATTTATCATCATTACTATTTAAAACCGTATCATATCCATATTTAAGCTTAGATATCTCATCATGTATTCCAAGTTTTTTACAAATATAAACTATTCTTTCAAAATTATCATTTACTAAACTTAAATTATCTTTAACACTTATATTTAAAAATCTATCATTTTTATCAATACAAGAAATTAAACCATAATAATAATCAAAATCAATATCACTTATATTAAGTCCACCAATTTTAATAGTACCACTATGTTGCGAATTTAATTTTAAAAGTAAATCAACTACTCCACTCTTACCACTACCAACAACACCAGCAATACAATTAATTGAATTAGATTTCAAATCAAAACTAACTCCTTTTAGTCTTGGATTTTCCTTGTCACCATAAACAACATCTTTAAACTTAATATTTAAATTTTTAAAACTATATTTTTTTTCTAATAATAATTTTTCATGACTATATATAATTAATTGGAAAAATCTCTCTTCTGAAACTTTTAATTGTCTAATTCCAATATTTATTGTTGCAAATTCACTAAATCCTTCAACAAGTTGAGTGAAATAATTATAAATAACAAGTAAGCTTCCCATTTCCATTTTTCCAACAGATATCAAATAAATACCATAAATAAATAATCCCCATCTAAAAACCTCAATTAAAGCAAGAACCAAATATTTATAAATATCTTCCCCAACTCTTTGTTTTAAATAAGATTTTGTATATTTACCAGTAGATTCATCAATTCTCTTCTTCATTGGAGTAAAAATATTAAATGCTTTTATTTCACGAATACTAAGTAAAAATTCATTTACAATAGTATTTCTATTATCAAAATTAATAGATTTATCTTGATTTAATCTTTCAATTCTATTACTAGAAAGCAAAATTATTGTAACAGCAATAATCCCCATAACAATACCACTTATACCAATATAAATATTTATCATAAAGAAATAAACAAAAATAACCATTACTTCTATTATTCTGATAATTCTCATAATTAAATTACAATAAAAATCTGACATAACATTTATATCAGTACTCATTATATTTAAAAACTCACCTATATTAAATCTTGATAAACTATAAAGAGAATTATCAAATACTTTATTAACACCTATTTTGGTATAATTATCATACATTGAATTATATAATTTATGCCATGCATAAGTATTAAGTATGTCAAATATTCGAAATAAAATAACAATAAAGATAGCACCTATTGATATAAAAATAGCGTTTTGATATGCTCCATTTGTAACCTCATTTACAGCAGTACTAAATAAAATTGGTGTTATCATGGCAATTGCTCTATATATCAAGGAACATACAAATCGTAATACTAAATATTTCCTTGATTTTTTTAATACTATTTTTGTTGCATCACTTGGTTTATTCATAATCTCACTTCCATTTTTTACTTAATTCTTATTTTTATTTAAGAATATCACAAACAATTACAAATTTCACTTTTCCATTAGGATTTATGTATTCTTCAGAATGTTCCAACACTTCATAACAATATCCGGATTCAATTTTATAATCTCTATGATTTATATTTATTATTCCATTTCCTGCGATAAAATAATATACTCTTCGATAATTTTTCATATGTTCGTTTGGTTCAAAAAAATCATTTATTTCATATAATTTTACATCATGTTCCACTTTAGAACTTAATGTTTGAATTACACCATTTTGTACATTTTTTAATATATTACTTCCATCAGCCTTTTCATTAATAATAAATTCATGATTTTCAGTCCACGGTGGCGTGCAAATACAAGCAAACTCCATTTCCGTTTTTGACTTTATATAATGCACATTATTCGGTGGAATGATATAACAATCACCATTAGCAATAATGTTTTCATGTTCATTTATAATGATACTTCCTTCTCCTTTTGAAAATAGATATATTTCTGTAATATTATCGTGATAATGCTTAACACCATTATTGTTTCTATCCATCTTAACAAGAGCAATACTACATGTAGCACCTTCTTTATCACCAAAAACCTGACACAAATTTCCACCAGGAGTTTTTTGAATTTTTTCCTTATGTTTTTCTATATAATTTTCCATTGTTTCCCCTCCATTTACTTTCCTTACTAAACCTAATGTTTTTTATAGGTTTAACTCTTCATCAATTATATCACAATTATGAATTTTTTATTA
>JAZUBJ010000110.1:0-23381 GCA_045638445.1 Bacilli bacterium
GTAATAATCCACCAAAAAACAATCCTTTATATAAAAGTGTATAATCAGTTCCTTCAGAATTAATTATATGAAATAAAGTTTGCTCAAATGAAATGTCTCCAAAAGAATAATTAACAAAAAAAGCAAAGAAAAAAATAACTATAAATAATGTACAAAAAATTAATTCTATAGCTTTAAGTAATTTTCGCTTTCTCATTTGACTTCCTTTTCCTTTCAGTAAAAAAAAGGATAACAAATGTTATCCTTAATTTTACCTCTAATTAATTTTAACACTTTGATTTACTGGTTTCATCATAATATATGTGTTACCATCATTTACATCAATAACAGTTCCATCTTCATATTTATATACTGTTTGTTTATTTCTAGCTTCTTTAGTCCATTTTATCTTTCTTGCATATCCATTCGTAATATAATATCCATCACCTGAACCGATATTTTTCATATCCAAATAATTTGTTCCAGCAGCATCCTTAAATTCTTTAATAGAACCAGTTTTAACATTTACTACTAAAATATTCTTAGTATCAAATACTTCTTTTTTAAAATAATCTTGATGTAAAGTACCTTTTACATATCTATCATATCTTTGTTTTTCTTTGTCATATTTAAATTCTACATTGTAACTTGCATAATTAACTTTTACATTATTTGCAACAACACTATCTTCATATTTGCTTAAATCTACTACATCAGTAACATAATGAAGTGGTGGTTTAACATCTGTTGTAGTTTTAAACTTTCTAACATTTTTATTATGATTAACAATTGTAGTTAGATTTGAATAAACTGTATGTTCTGTAGCAAGTCCATTCTTTTCTCTTTTGAATGCTTTACTATCTCTTGTATTACCATCAATGTAGTCAATTTTCCAAGTTTTTATATCATTTTGTGCCGGAACATTCCATCCAAAATGAACAAATATTGCATCATTCTCCATTGCATAATCAATATAATTTTGTCTTGCACTTCTAATAGTACCAACTTTTACATCAGTCTTATCTTTAAATAATGCAAGACTTCTTGTTATTCCACCTTCAATTGGAAACTCATATACAATATATGCATCATTAAGACCTGCTTGAACTTTAGCAGCACTTGGATAATTATTAATAACTACCGCATAAGGTCTACTATTTGAATCCATATCTATAATAGAAATTTTCTTTTCTTCTACAACAGGTTCTTTAACTTCATTCTTTGGCGTCTCTTTAACTTCTTCATTTTTCTTACCACAACCAGTAAGTATTAAACAAAACATTAAAACTACTAAAAATGTTTTCTTCATTATTTCACATCCTTTTACTTATTACTTTGCTCCTCTTCCAAATAAAACAACTTTGAAAGTTTTGAAAAATATTTTTATATCTAATCTTATAGATACTATACAAGAATAATAAGCTTCAATAATACATCTTCTTTTAAATGTAATATCATTTCTTCCAGATGTTTGCCATAAACCTGTAATACCAGGTTTAGTTTTTATAATCTTATCGTAATATTTCCCCATATCTTCTTTTTCAGTTACTAAATATGGTCTATTACCTATAACACTCATTTCACCTTTTAAAACATTAAAGAATTGAGGTAATTCATCTAAAGATGTTCTTCTTAGAAAATTACCAACTTTTGTAATTCTAGGATCATCATCAAATTTATGATATTTTTCCCATTCATTTTTATATCTTTTATCTTTCAACATTTCTTTTAGAACTTCATCAGCATTTACACACATTGTTCTAAATTTATACATTTTAAAAATCTTACCATTTTCTCCAATTCTTTTTTGACTATATAAAACTGGCCCATTATCTTTATTTAAAAGATTCACAATCTTTACTATAGCACATAAAAAAACTAGCGGTAACAAAATTATTAAAGAAGCAACAATGTCAAATGTTCTTTTTAATACGCAATATACATATTTCTTTACAGCACTTTTACATTCGTTCTTATCAACTGCTACATCTTTATCTGTTAAATCTAATAAAGAAATATCTAAATCTTTCAAGATAAACACCCTCTCCTTTATCACATAAAATTATAGCATAATATAACACACTTTTCACTAAATTAAAAGCAAAAATTATGTTTTTGTGTAAAATTTGCATGTTTTTTTATAAATTTAATTATTTTTTTAGTTAAAAACCAAATTGTAATGTCTTACACTACAAAAAAAAGACAATTTATTCATTGTCTTCTTCTTTTCTTTCTTCTTTCTTTTCTTTAGCAACAGTAAGCATTAATTTTATTCTATTAACTTGATTAGTATGACTAGCACCTGGATCATAATCAATAGCAATAATATTAGCATCTTTATAAATACTTCTTATTTTCTTAATTACTGATTTTCCAACTATATGATTTGGTAAACAAGCAAATGGTTGAACACATACTACATTATCTATTCCGTCTTTTATAAGTTCCACCATTTCTGCTGTTAAGAACCATCCTTCTCCTGTTTGATTTCCAACAGATAATATTCCTTCTACATTTTCAGAAAGTTCATATATATTAGTTGGTTTTCTATATCTTGTATTTTTAAGTGCATCTTTTACTGGTTTTTCATATACATCAATTAAGCTTAAAGCAAGTGTACTTCCTACAGATAGTTTTTTACCTTTTTTAAGTAATTTTTCTTTTATAACATTGTTGTAAGCACAATATTTTACAAATCCCATTAAGTCTGGTAAAAATACTTCACATCCTTCAGTTTCTAATTTTTTAACTAAGTTATCATTTCCAAAACTATGATATTTAATAAGAATTTCTCCTACTATACCTACTTTTGGTTTATCTATTTTTTTAACTTCTATATTTAAGAAATCTTTTACTATTGCTTTTATATTTTTCTTAAATTCACTAAATTTACCTCTAGCAAGTGCTTTATAACATTTTTCTTGCCATTTATTATATACTTCTAAACTACTACCCTTTTTTACTTCAAATGGTCTTGTACCAAGAAGTAATTTCATTAATAAATCTCCATAACAAACAGCCATTATTGCTTTATTTGCAAAACCTGGTGTAATCTTAAATGCTTGTTCTTTTTCAAGTCCACTTACATTAAGTGAAATAATAGATATATGTTCAAGCCCAGCATCTTTAAGTGCCTTTCTAATAAGCCCTATATAATTAGTAGCTCTACATCCTCCACCAGTTTGAGTAATAATAACACTTGTATTATCTAAATCATATTTTCCACTTTGAAGTGCATTTACAAGTTGTCCTATAACTATTATAGCTGGATAACAAGAATCATTATTAACATATTTAAGGCCTGTTTCAACAACATCATCATTAGTTTCTCTTAAATATACAGCATTATATCCTTCACTCTTTAAAACACTCTCAAATAGTGGCATATGATACTCTGTCATATCTGGAAATAATATAGTGTGTTTCATTTCACTTTCTTTAAAATAGTTTTTCTTATAATCATAAGTTTTATATTTTAATTCTTCATTTCTCTTATTCATAGATGCTATTAAAGATCTAATTCTTATTTTAGCAGCACCTAAGTTATTTATTTCATCTATTTTAACAGTAGTAAATAGTTTATTATTTTTCTTTAATATTTCTTCAGTTTGATCAGTAACTATTGCATCAAGTCCACAACCAAAAGAATTCAAATTAACAAGTTCTACATTTTTATTTCTAGAAATAACATCTGCAGCATTATAAATTCTACTATGATAAGACCATTGATCAACTACTCTTAACTTACTTTCAATTTGACTTAAATGACAAATGGAATCTTCTGTTAATACAACAAGTCCAAGCGAATTAATCATTGTATCAATACCATGATTAACTTCTTTATCTAAGTGATAAGGACGTCCTGCTAAACATATAGCTCTTTCATTATGTTCTTCTATATATTTTAAAACTTCTTCTCCTTTATCTCTTACATCTTGTTTAAATCTCATTTGTTCTAAAATAGCTTCATCTATAGCATCCATTAATTCTTGTTTCTTTATTTTATATTCTTTAAATTCTTCTATTTCAGAAAGTCTTTTATGTAAAGCATATCTTTCCATTGGTAAAAATGGATTAATATATTTAATATTATTTTTTTCTAAATCTTCAACATTTAATTTTATTGCTTCAGAATAACTTTGTACAATAGGACAGTTATAACAATTATCACTTGTCTTAAACTCTATATTTTCATACATTATACATGGATAGAAAATAGTTTTAACTCCTTTATTAATTAAATTAACTATATGTCCATGAACAAGTTTAGCAGGATAACATACACTCTCTGACGGCATAGACTCAATCCCACGCTCATACATTGCTCTATTAGAGTGATCACTTAACACTACTCTAAATCCTAACTTAGTTAATAATGTATGCCAAAATGGATAATTTTCATACATATTAAGTACTCTTGGTATACCAATTGTACCTCTATATGCTTCTTCTTCACTTAATGATTCATAATCAAAAAGTCTATCATATTTCCAAGAATACATATTAGGTAAACTTGAATTACTTCCGTTATTCCCACTTCCTCGCTCACATCTATTACCTGAAATAAATCTTTTTTTATTAAATAAATTTATAGTTAAAGCACATTTATTCTCACAACCTTGACATCTTGAATGCATAGTTTTAACTTCTAAATTTCTTATTTCTTCTTCATTTAACATTCCACTCTTAACATCTTGATCATCATATTGTTTAAAATTATTAAGAGCAATTAATGCAACTCCATAAGCTCCCATAAGCCCAGCTATATCTGGTCTTACTACTTCTTTTTCAGTTATATTTTCAAATGCTCTTAAAACAGCATTATTTAAGAAAGTTCCACCTTGAACAACAATCTTTTCTCCAAGTGTACTTATATCTCTAATTTTCATAACTTTAGTTATAGCATTTTTAATAACTGAATAAGAAAGTCCAGCAAATATATCTCCAAGTGGTCTTCCTTCTTTTTGAGTTTGTTTAATTTTAGAATTCATAAATACTGTACATCTACTACCTAA
The DNA here is from genome assembly GCA_045638445.1 of Bacilli bacterium. Lineage (GTDB taxonomy): Bacteria > Bacillota_I > Bacilli_A > RF39 > UBA660 > CAG-1000. Next base: position 4,995 of record JAZUBJ010000110.1, read on the forward strand.
ATCAATAGGACTCTTAGATTCAACGGCAAGTTCAATAAATTCATCTATTTTTATACTTAGTGATTTTGCAAGCGTTTCTATAAAAGAACCACATCCACTTGAACAAGCTTCATTAAGCATAATACTATCTACAGCACCATTCTTAATTTTAATATATTTCATATCTTGTCCACCAATATCTATAATTGATTCAACACCAGGTAAAAAATAATTAGCAGCTTCATAATGAGCCATTGTTTCTATTTCACTTATATCTAAATTAAATGCAGTCTTGATTAACATTTCCCCATAACCAGTAGAACCACTACTTCTAATAACAGTATCTTCTGGTAACACTTTATATAAATCAAGTAACATATCTTTTATAGTATCAACTGGAGTCCCTTTATTAGATCTATAGTTTTCATATAATAAATTACCTTCATAATCTATTGCAACTACTTTTGCTGTTGTACTACCAGCATCAATCCCAATAAATACATCTCCCTTATAATCACTAATATCTCTTCTTTTTACTTTATTTTCATCATGTCTTAATAAAAACTTTTTATATTCATTTTTACTCTTAAATAAAGGTTTTAATGTATTAGAACTTTCTTCTTTAAATTTTCTTAATTTTAAAATAAACTTTTCTATATCATTTTTACTATAAGAATTCTTTTTAACTTTATCAAGTAACGCACCACGACAAACAAATAAACATGCATCTTCTGGTACTATAATTTCATCATCCTTTAAATCTAATGTTTTAATAAATCTTTCTCTTAACATAGATAAATAATTTAAAGGCCCACCTAAAAATATAACATTCCCTTTAATTGGTTTACCACATGCAAGACCACTTATAGTTTGATTAACAACAGCTTGTAATATAGAAAGAGCAACATCTTCTTTTTTAGCTCCTTCATTTAATAAAGGTTGTATATCTGTTTTTGCAAAAACACCACATCTTGATGCTATAGGATAAATAGTTTTCCCATCTTTAGCTAAATCATTTAGTCCTTCAGTAGATGTATTTAAAAGCACAGCCATTTGATCTAAAAACGCACCTGTTCCTCCAGCACAACTACCATTCATTCTTTGTTCAATTGTTTGATCAAAGTAAATAATTTTAGCATCTTCTCCACCAAGTTCAATAGCAACATCAACAGAACTTGAATATTCTTTTATGGCATTTTTACATGCAATAACTTCTTGAACAAAAGGAACTTCTAAATAATTAGCAAGTGATATCGCACCACTACCTGTAAATACCAAAGTAAACTTACATTTACTATATTCACTTAATACTTTATTTAATAGTTCTATTAATGTTTTCTTAGTATCAGAATAATGTCTTTCATACGCAGAAAATAACACATTCTTTTTATTATCCATTAATACTAACTTTACTGTTGTAGAACCTATATCTACTCCTATATTTAATACTTTATTATTCATATACTACCTCTACTTCTAATACGTCTATAAATTACTATATCAAAAATAAATTAAAATTACAAAAAAAACTAAAGATTAATCTTTAGTTTTTTATTATTTCTCTAATCTCAAGTTTTTCTATTTTAATACCAAACTCTTCACTAGCAGTTTTAACAATTTCAAAAACTGAATTTTCTGTTCTTTCTTTTCTATATAAAAGTTCTTTATAATCTAATGTTCCAATAACATTCTTCATAGTAATTTCTACTAAATTAAATAAAGCAATATAATAATGATGAACATTTAAAACAGCTTTCTCAGGATCATATATATTAAAAGTAAAATGAGTATCTGCTTTAACTTTAATATTATCTTTTGTAATAAATTCATTTTGTAAAAGTGGATATGTTTTAGTATTTATATCAACAACATCATAATGTTCTAAAATAGGTATAACAATATGTATACCTGGTTCCATAATACAATTAAATTTTCCTGCTTTAAACTTAACTCCTCTTTCATATTCCTTTATTTTAACAATACTAAATGTCATTATAACAAAAATAATTAAAGCACCCAATATTAAATAATATAAAACACCCATAACTATTACTCCTATATATAACATTATACATTATTAATAAAAAAAAACTAAGAAAAATCTTAGTTTTTATACACTATGCTTGTGGTGTATTATTTGTATTATTTTTTGCTTTTGCAGAATGACTTGCTACTTGACTTACAACATTATTCACAGCATTCACTCCTGCTGCTTTAAATGCTTCTAACACTTCTACTGGAACACAGAAAATAATAGTATTTGATTGATCACTACTTAAGTCGTTTAATGTACTTAAAGTTCTTAAATGCATAGCACCTGGAGTCTCAGCCATAGTTTTAGCAGCTTTAGCTAAGTTATTTGAAGCTTCAACTTCACCTTGAGCTTTAGTAATAACAGAAGCTTTTTCTCTTTCAGCTTCAGCAGCTTTAGCCATAACTCTCTTCATTTCTTCAGGAAGTAATACATCTTTTAACTCAACATTTTCAACTTTAATTCCCCATGGATCTGTTGCTTGATCTATAATTCTACAAATAGATTCAGATAATTTTTCTCTTTGAACTAATAATTCATCAAGTGTTACAGAACCAATAGCATTTCTCATAGTAGTTTGAGCAAGTTGACTTACTGCATAATAGAAATTTTCAACTTCTAACATAGCTTTAGCAGCATCAAAAATCTTATAGTAAATAACTGCATTAACTCTAACAGAAATATTATCTTTAGTGATAGTATCTTGTTCAGGAACATCAACAGCTTTAGTTCTTATATCTATCTTTTTATAAGATTGAAAAATTGGTAAAACTATATTCCATCCTGGACTCATTATACTATGAAATTGACCTTGTTTAAATTTAATACCTCTTTCATACTCATTAATTTGTACGATACTTGATAGTAAAATAATACCTACTACAATACCACCAAATATTAATAAAGCAAAAGTTCCTTCCATATTTTTAAAACTCCTTTCTATAATATAATTATACAAAAAAAATATTAAATAATAAATATATTTATAAATAAAAAAAACGTAAAACTATTTTTCAATATTTTTACATTCTTCATTTATTTTATACTCATCTTGTATAATCCCATTATAATAAACTACATTATCAAAGCAATAATCTTTAAGTTCTTCTTCTGTAATATATTTTTCATCAATAAGTTCTGATACATAAACAAGTACAGAATCACTTACTCCCACATTATATTGTTTATCAGCAACATATTTTTTTGTAGCAGTAACTAATTTATCTTTTAACTCATCATATTTGAAGTCTTTTTCTTTAACACCTATTAAACAAATAGTTAACACTAACCCAAATATTACATAAAACCACAATACCATTACTTTCTTACTCATAATCACTCACATATCCATTTGTTTTATAACCAAAACAATTTATATAAGATACACCGCTATTTCCATTAATTATTTTAGCGTATCCACTACATTCTCGTCCTTTTATATCAATAAGTTTTCCCATATAACCATTATTATAAAGAACATTCGATTTAATAATAACAGTATCACCACTAGAATTATATTTATCATTATAATATTCTAGCGCAGCAGAAGTTAATTTATTTTCAAGCATTTTGTAATTTGAACCATTATCATCTTTAATAAGTCCCATTGTTTTAAGTCCATAAACAGAAATCAATATACATACAAAAAACATAATAACTATCGCTAGTTCTTTTCTAAGTCCAAGTTTACCTTTCATAACTTCACCCCATTTATACTTTAATTATATAATATTAATCATTATTTTTCTATAATTTCTTCTATTTTAATTCTAGAAGCAACATCATCCATATATTTAGTAACAGCTTTAATTTTATTAAACTTGTCATATATATTTAATGCTTCTTCAAATCCTCTTAATTTTGTTTCTATCCCATTAACATATTTACCTACATAACTTTTACTAACTTCATAATTATCAGCAATCTCTTGTAAATTATAATCTTCATAAAAGTAATTTTCAAAATATTCTCTTTCTCTATCAGTTAATAAATTTTTATAAGTATCATATAATCCTTCAATATATTCTCTTTCTTTCATTAGAACTCCTTAAATAAACCATATATATATTTTTCAATATCAAATACAATTAAATCTTCCGCTTTCTCTCCAAGTCCAACAAACTTAACAGGTATATCAACAAGTTCTTTAATTGCAAGAACAATACCACCTTTTGCAGTACCATCAAGTTTAGTTAAAACTATACCAGTTATATCAGTTATTTCTTTAAACTTCTTAGCTTGAGTTACACCGTTTTGTCCTGTAGTTGCATCTATAACAAGTAATGTTTCAGTTGGATTACCTGGAACAATTTCTCCAATAACACGGTTCATTTTCTCAAGTTCTTTCATTAAATTTGTTTTATTTTGAAGTCTTCCTGCTGTATCTACAAGAACAACATCATAATTTTCACTTTTTGCTTTATTAAGTCCATCATATATAACAGCACTAGGATCTTCTCTATCATCTCCAAAAAAACCAACATCTAAACGATTAGCCCATTCATTAAGTTGATTAACAGCACCTGCTCTAAATGTATCTCCAGCTATTAACATAACTTTCTTACCATCTTTTTTAAGTCTATGTGCTATTTTAGCAATACTAGTAGTTTTACCAACACCATTAACACCAACAAATAACACAACACTTAATTCTTTATTTAAATTTAATTTACTACTTAAAATATCACCATCTACATATATAGTAAATAACTCATCTACTATAACTTCTTTTAAATATTCAAAGTCTTCAATCTTCTCTTCTTTAACACGTTTTTTAAGTCTTTCAACAAAATCCATTACAGTATTAACACCAACATCCGCAGTAATTAATATCTCTTCTAATTCATCATAAAAATCATCACTGATTTTAGTATACTTAATACCCAGAACACTTAACTTATTAACAAAGTTATCACGACTCTTACTTAAACCTTCTACATATTTATTTGTCTCTATAGCTTCAACTACTTCACTATCAAGCTCTTCTTCATCTAATTCTTCACTTTCTAAAATTTCTTCATCAAGATTTTCTACAATCTCTTCTTTCTTACTAAAAATACTTTTTATTTTATTAAATAATCCCATGTCTACACCTCTACTTTTCTTAAAATAAAATTATTCCATAATTTTGTCTCATCTTTATTAACACTAGATCCAGTTTGAAAAAAATCAAGTTCTTCAAAACAACCTATATCATCTATAATATCAAGAAATTCTTTATATGTTAAGTAATTAAAATATCTTCCATTAATTATTTCTTCTCCACTACCATTTTTTAAACTAACATATAAAATTCCATTTAATTTTAATGAATTTCTTATCTTAACCAAAATATTTTTTAATTCTTCTTTCTTAACATGAAGTAATGAAGAACAAGCCCAAACCCCATCATATTTATCAACAACATCTAAATCCTCAAACTTCATACAAATAACTTCTTTATTTAAATATTTAGTTGCTAATTTACAAAGTTCTTCAGAACCATCAACACTATCAACATTATATCCATTATCTAAAAAATATTTACTATCTCTTCCACTTCCACAACCAAAGTCTAATATTAAATCTTTATCTTTTAAATAAAATAAAAATCTTTTATAAACTTCACTCATATTAGCATCAAGTGAATTATTAAAATAATCATATGCATTTAAATTATAATAATCAAGAGTATCCATACAATTCACCCAAATTAATTATAATATAAATCCTGATTTTTGACAAACACATCTTTTTATGCTATAATCTTCTAGTATTTAAATTGACGTTTTTGAAGGAGAATATTATGAATAGTAAAACACAAGAAACTTTAGTCTGTGCTTTAGGTGGCTTAGGCGAAGTTGGTAAAAACATGTATGTTGTAATGCATGAAGAAGAATTATTTATTATAGATTGTGGTGTAATGTTTCCAGAAGATAATCTAATGGGAATTGACTACGTACTAGCAGATTACACTCACTTAAAAAATATGCAAGATAAAATAAAAGGTTTAATTATCACTCACGGTCACGAAGACCACATTGGTGGAATACCTTTTCTTCTTCAACATATTAATATACCTGTAATATATACACCTAATATAGCAAGTAAATTAATTAAAAATAAACTTGAAGAAAGAAATATACCACATCCAAAAATGGTAATGATTAATGAAGACTTACATATCAAAACAAAACACTTTGATATTGAATTCTTTACAACAACTCACTCAATACCAGATTCATTTGGAATGGCTATAACTACAGTAAATGGAACAATAATGGAAACAGGAGACTTTAAATTTGACTTCACTCCAGTTGGACCAGTTGCAAATATGGGAAAAATAGCTGAAATCGGAAACAGAGGTGTTACACTACTTCTAAGCGATTCAACAAATGCCCTAACACCAGGTTTTTCAAATAGTGAATCTGTAGTAGATGAAGCATTAGGAGAAATATTTGCAGAAAATACTGAATCAAGAATAATACTTGCAACATTCGCAAGTAATATATATAGACTTGTTCACATAGTTGAAACATGTAAAGAAAACAACAGAAAAATAGTTACATTCGGAAGAAGTATGAATACTAATATTGGAATAGCTACTGAATGTGGATATATTAAAGATAAAGATATATTTATAAGTAGTGACGAAGCAAACAAACTTCCTCCATCAAAAGTATGCTTACTTTGTACAGGAAGTCAAGGAGAACCACTTGCCGCTCTATCAAGAATCGCAAATGGAACTGATAAAAATATAACACTAATGCCAAACGACACTGTTATATTCTCATCTTCTCCAATCCCAGGTAACTCAATGTCAATCAACAGAACAATAAATAAATTATATTTAAAAGGTGCTAAAGTATACACTAACGCAAGTGACTTAAATGTTCACACAAGTGGACACGCAAAACAAGAAGAATTAAAATTACTTTTAAGACTAGTAAAACCAAAATACTTTATGCCAATGCACGGAGAATATAGAATGTTATCTTCTCATGCAGAACTAGCTACTCTATGTGACGTTAAAGAAGAAAATACTTTTGTTAACAAAAATGGAGATATACTAGCAATAAAAGATGGTGAAGTTTATAGAAAAGGTTCAATATTAATAAATGATATATATGTAGATGGTTCAAGAATCGGAGACATTGGTTTATCATTAATTAAAGATAGAAAAATAATGTCAACAGACGGAGTTCTAATAGTAATATTAAATTTAGATTTAAAAAACAAAAAAATGTTATTAGAACCAAACATAACAACAAGAGGATTTGTTATTGTAAATGATAATCAAGAACTAATCAAAAAAATTCAAAATAAAACTAATATCATCACACTAAATGAACTTGAAAAAGATAACTTCAATTTAACAGATTTAAAAAACAGAATAATATTAGAAATAAACTCTTATGTTATTGAATTAACGGGAAGAAGACCTATTATTATTCCTATGATATTAGATGTTAACAAAACAAACTAAAAGACTTTTATTCAAAGTCTTTTTTTATTTTATCAGAAACTATTTCACAAAGCTTTTTAACATCATGAATAGACTCATATTCTTCATCACTGATCTCTATATTATAAAAATCTTCAACATTCATAATTAAATCAACTATATCTAAATCATCTAAATTAAGTTCTCTAAAAGTACTCTCAAATAATATATTCTCATTATCGATAAATAACTCATTAGAAATAATCATTTTAACATCACTAAAAATCTTATCCATAATTTACCTACTTTCTAAGTTCATTTTCTAAATAATTGAAATAATTAGTTTTCAAAACTAAAGAACTCATCTTTTGTCTTTGATTAATTTCAACATTTATATTTTTAATTTCATTTTCAGTATATCTCTTTTCACCATAATACGTAATCTTATTACTAGGAGCATAATAAAAAGCATTTTCATCTTGCCAAGAACCATCCGCAAAAACACTTCTTGAAACATGATTAACAGAAAAAACATCACATCCCATATATAATCTAGAATCATATTCTATATTAAACATATTTAACATAGTTGGTAATATATCAATAATAGTAGTATAATCTTCAACTACTCTAGGTTCTATTTCACTATTATAAATAATAAAAGGAGTTCTATCTGCATTTTTATTATCAGTAGAATTTCTACTAACTGTATACTCATAATTATTCTTTTTAAAATATTCATTTAAAGCTTTATCAGTTAATCCATATGGATAATGATCACCAAATAAAACAAGCACAGTATCTTCAAACTTCCCCTCATTCTTTAACTGTTGAATTAAAACACCTAAAGCTTCATCCAATATTTGTGTTTTAGATAAATATCTACTTATATCATCACTATAACCAAGTTTTTTATATTTATCTAAATATTTATCCCCAGTAGGACTACTAACATTATATGTTTGATGAGAAGATACAGTTATAAAATAAGTAAAAAATTTATCTTTATCCATATAATATTTACTAGAATTAATAAATAAAGTATCATCTTCAGGCCAATCTCCATAAACATCAGTAACATGAATTCCAAGTTCCTTAGCACCATAATATGCTTCTGCTCCAAGCTTAGGCATATACTCATCTCTATTATAATACATTAAAGAGTAATTATGAAACGCACTCGCATAATACCCATTATTTTTAAACATATTGAATGCAGCATTAAAATACGTATTATCTTTATAAATATTTGCAGCACATGTATTATTTATAGTAAACATACTAGTTAAAACAGTTAATTCATTATTACCAGTACTACAATTATTTCTAGGACTAAAATTATTTCTAAAACTAATTCCATCATTATATAACATATATAAATTTGGAAAAAATTCTTTATTTAAAACACCAACATCATTTATAGATTCCATTAATATTAAAATAACATTCTTACCTTCAAAAATCCCTGTCATTTCATTTTTTCTAGATAAACCTCTATTCATAAAATAATTATTTAACAAATTATAATTATCATCAGTAGTATTATTATTTATATTAGTCCACTCTTCATCACTAATACTTCTCCATCCTTCTTTATTAACATTATTTTTTTCCTTTTCAACAAAATAATAATTTAAAGCAGTTTCTTCATCAACTTTAAAAATATAACTCTTAACATCACTAAAAAAATACATATTAACACCAAAGTTATTAACACTCAAATTAGAGTTTTCAGGATATATCCATAAATAATAATTACTCTCTACCTGTAATTTATCTTGAAAAACATTAAATCTTATTAACAAATAATAAAACAAAGATAAACAAACAAATATTAAACTAACATATTTAATTTGTTTTTTGCTAATCTTAATATTAATTTTATAATTATGAATAACTTTATTTTCAAAAAATATATAATATACTAAAACTAATACTAGAGGAACAAATAATAATAAATGAACTAGTCTAACAGCTTTTAGAAAATCAAAAATATAACTTAAAACTTTAGTACCTTGTTCACTATTACCAATTCCCATAAAAAAACCTAAATAATTGTATAATCCAAATTGTATAAAATCAAATAAGCCAATAAATATAACTAATATTATATTAAATATTTTTTTACTTTTTTTCTTCTTAAATAACATCAAAATAATATTAAAAAATATAGATATTAACAATGAACTAATCATTATTCTAATAACACTAAAATTAAAAATATTACTTTCTGTTAAAAACTTAATTATAATTTCAATTAGTAAAATATATACAAATACTACAAATGTATTTAATGTAAAATACTTTTTCATTTGACCACCCTATTCAGCTTTAGGATACTTAGTTCTATCCCAATATAAATAACCAAGACCTGGAGCATATGTTTTTTCACTATCAGTTAAAGGACCAATATCATGTTTTCCTGGAGTTGGATCATAATGTCTCCATTTTTCATTCTCTTTTGCAATAACCCAAGAATGAGTATTTCCTTTAGCAACAATAACGTAATTTTCAATTCCAGCAATATCTAAAGCTTTATGTAACATCTCAGCATGTACAAAACAACTTCCAGACATAGTTGAAAGACCAGTCCAAACAGGATCTATTCCTCTAACATTTTTATATTTTATTTTTTCTCTAATTACTTTTGTCATTCCAAGAGTATTTTTACCTTTTAAATATTTATCATAAAATTCTTGAAATAATCTATCTACTTCTTCTTTGTCAGGAATAACTTTTAATACAACTTTTTTTTGACTTAAATTTCTAGACTTGTCATAAGAAGAATAAACCAAATCATAAGTACCGACTTTAGAAATATTTATTTTATCTTTATTATATGTTACTTCACACTTGCCATCACTCTTATCAACACTTTCAATTCCACTAAGTAAATCAATTTCACTACCACGAGCAATAGTAATATTTTTAGTACCACTTATAACTGGACCAACATTATCATTCTTAACTAAAATATTTGTTTCTTTATAACTTGAATTTCCATATACATCAATAGCATTAATAAAGACTTTATTCTCTCCAAGTTGTAAAGTACTAAAGTCTCCCTTAACATAATAAAAATTTAATGAATAATCAGATACATCTAATAATTCACTTTTATCAAAATTTATATCATTTTCATACAAAACTAATTCAGTACTATTAATAATTGGACCAACATTATCACTTACATTAACTTTACTATTATATAAAGTACCATCTATATAAAAACTAATACTATAACTACCAACCTTATTAACATTTAAATTACTTATATTTAAATTTTCAATATTTATTTCGTTATTATCAAAATAAAGTTGTTCTATTTTAAATTCATTTCCAATTTCATGATAAATAACATCATTAAAAAGTTTAACAAACAAAGTACATTCTTTCTCTTTTACATTACCATATTCATCTTTAACACTAACTAAAACATTATATGTGCCAATTTTATTATAATCAACATTAGAGTCATCAAAAGTAATTTCATATTTAGAATGATCAAAAACTTCAACAATAAAATCATTCTTATCTACTTTATCACCTAAAAACACACTCATGTTTTTAAATTTAACATTTGGTTTAACATCATCAACAATATTTAATTTAACATTATATTTTTTATCATTAAAAGAAAGCATAACATTTTGTACACTTACATTTCCTAATTTAATATCTTTATTATTTAATATTTTAGAATTATTTTTAAACAAATTAAAAGTTACAAAATCATCCATTGATAAACTATTATCAACTATAGATATTGTAACATCTTTAAATTTAGGACAAACAAAATAAAAAAGTACACTTAAAATACTTATTGATAAAATAACTATTAGACTTATAAGTATATTCTTTTTCATTTATCTCCAATTAATTTGTAACCATTATATATTCAATACTTGTAACTGCTTGATCTTTAGTTTGAACTTGTAAGAAAAGACCAACACCATTAAATGTATACACACCATTAAATTCATCATATTCTTTTCCATATGCTTTAATTAAATCATCTACACTAGAACCAATCTTAATACCCTCTGGAGTAGACACACTATCATCTTTAAATAAAACAGAATAAACAGTTTCAACTTTATCTTCATCATTAATATTTGCTACAATTTCAATATTATCATATGTATATACATGATCATATCCATATAAAGCACAACCTGCTATAGTTGAAATTTTAGGTATCTTTCCTTTTATATCTTCGTAATTAAATTTAACACCAGGAGTTACATCAATATCATCATAACTAATTTTAAAATTATTAAACTTAGTATTCCCTTCATCTAACTGAATTGGAGTTTCACCACATCCTGTTACAAAAAATAACATTCCTACTGTTAAAATACTTAATAACACTTTCTTCATAATACCATCCTACCTTAATTAATTATATCATATAAATTATTTTAATCCAATGTAATTATTGTATTCTAAAAGCAATGAATCAAATTCCATATTATGAGATATATCTAATTCATAATTATTCTTTAAAATACTAGAAAAATATTTACTTAATTTAGTAGCTCCACTTAAATTCAAATGAAGTCCACCATCATAAGTATCAACATCATAATCTATTCCCACTTCATCTACCACATCAAGCAAATTATAGTAATCTAAATTATTTTTCAAAGCATAATCTTTAACTATCTTATCATACTCATCATACCAATAAGGATATAAACTAGGCGATTTTACAAGAATTAAATTAATGCCATTCTCCTTACATAACTCAACTATTTTATCCATATATTCCATATTTTCATTCGGAAAACTATAATCATTTAAAGGTCTAATAGAAGGCAAATTCTCATATTTAACAATACCCTTATTAACAATAAAACCATTAAAACTTTTACTCTCTTTTTTAAATAGATATTTAATATCTTCAAAAGTTAACTCATCTATTCTAGAATGATATCTAAGTATTGGAAAAACATAAGATAAAAAAGACTCTTCTTCACTCATTGAAGCATTTATTAAATCTATTTTTTCATTTGACCATTTCATCTGATCAATCATTAATCTATTATATGCTTCATTTACTTTTTCCTTTTTACTATATCTTAAAGAATTAATATTAAAAACAACAACCTTAGGAGTTTCATATTTTAGTGTCTCTTTAAGCAAATAATATGACTGATGAACTAACTGTGAACTATTAGCTCTTACAAAAGATTTAATGCCACTTTCTTCATAAATAACCATAGGTGAAAAATTCGCATACATTTCACAATCACCTAAAAATATAACATCATGATTAAATCCTGATTCATAATAAGAATGAGTTAAACTTCCCTCAACTAAATCATCAACATACTTAGGACTAACTAATCTATTTAAAACATAAAATATACAAAAAAATACAATAAAAATAATTATAATATTTAATTTCTTTTTCATATTAATCACCTAAAAACTACCATATATAAAAGAATTATGATCAAAACCAATACCATAAACGCCAAATAATAAATTAACTAACACAAATAATAAAATAATAATTAATTTATATTCATCTCTAAATTTACAATATTTATTAATAATCTTCTCTTTATTCATATCAAATATTAAAACTAACAAACATCCTATACAAATAACACTATAATCAAATAAAGATAAATCAATTAATTTAAAATTATTAACTATATTAAAATTAAAAATTGATTTAACAATCTCTATACCATGACCAATACTTGTAGCTCTAAAAAATATCATCGCAAAAGAAAATAATAAATATGTTCTAATCATTAAATACACATTATATATTTTACTATCTTCATTTATATGTAATTTATTATTAATTTTACTAACTAATTCACCGAATATTTCCTCAAACATTATATAAACAAACTGTATTAAACCAGAAGCTAAAATATATTTATACTCTCCTCCATGCCAAAGTCCTATCGCAAACCAAAGTATAAATAAAGAAAAATATGTTGGTATCTTTTTACCAATTTTTTTACCAAATAACCCTGTACATATTTTAATCATTTTTTGAATAAAAGATGATTTTAATAAAGGATACAAAATATACTCTTTAAGCCACGCACCTAAAGTAATATGCCATCTTCTCCAAAACTCACTCATACTCCTAGAAGAAAATGGTGAATCAAAATTCTCAGGTAAATTTACTCCAATAATTACACTTATACCAATAACTATATCAATACACCCTGAAAAATTAGTATATAATTCAAATACATATAATAAACAACTAATAAAAACAATTAAACCATTAAATAAATTTAAATTACTATATACGCCATTAATAAATATATTTAATCTATTAGAAATAACTAATACCTTAAACAATCCAAAAAGTATTCTACTAATACCAAATATAAAATTATTTATATTAAAATTATGCTCTTTTGAAATCTCATTACCACACTCATTATATCTAATAAAAGGACCACTTGTTAACAAAGGAAAATAACTCATAAAATTGACTAATTTAAATATATTTTTTTCACATTTAATAGTATCCCTATAAACATCAATTAAATAACTAATCATAATTAATGAAAAATATGATATACCAACAGGAAAATCAAAATAAACAAATTTTATACTTAAACTAAATATTCCATTTATTATTCCTATAACAAAATTAGAATATTTAAGTAATATTAATTCTACTAATATTATTAATACACTAAAAAAACAACACAAACCACTCTTTTTAGTTCCCTTATATTTTTCTACTAATATCCCACCTATATAAGAAGATAAAATAACAAGTAAAACTTCAATTAAAATATAAATATTAAATGAATTACAAAACAAAAATATTAAACTAAAAATAAGTAAAACATAAGGTTGTATCTTCTTAGGTAATAAAAAATAACATAATAGAAAAATAATAAAAAAAAGAAGAAATACGGAACTCATTAAATTCATAACTCACACTCTTTTCTTAATATAACTATTTTATTTTATCTGAAATTAACTTAACCATATCTCCAACATTTTTCATATGAGTAACTTCGTTCATTGAAAATTTAATCCCAAATTCTTCTTCTATCGCAACAATCAAATTTATATGTTCCAAAGAATCCCAATCTTCAATATCATTAGCTGTTGTATTTTCATTAACACTAATCTCTTCATCATCAAAAACATCTCTAAATACAACATTTAATCTTTCATATATTTCCATTATTAATTCACCTCTATACTCACTTCTTTATTTTCATATTTATTAACATCTAAAATATATGTTTTATTTTCATCTTTTTCACTAACAAGTTCAAAATTATGTAAAAGATAAAAATCACTAACCATCTTATTTTTCTTAGTAGGATAATAATAACCATATATTTTATTTATATTTTTCATTTTACATATATCAACAAGTCTATTCATCATCACATATTCCATATCTCTTTTAAGTACTCTACAACTCATAATCCACAAATCTATATGTAATTCATCATTATTTTTTATTTCTCCAATAACAGCACTTATAAGACCATTATCCCCAAAAATATCTTCAAGTTTTCCATACAAAGTAATGTAATTACTACTATTTGATATATTTTCTATATCACTAACAGAATATCTTTTAGTAGTCAAATTAAATTGATTACTCTTATTACTCAATTGACTAATTCTTTCAAAATAAACATGAGAAAAATCTTTAATTTCTGCTTTCATATTTAATGATTTTAAATATTCTTCATAATTATCAAAAGAATTCATAAGTTCACTTCTACGAGCATTATCTTTATACATTTGAGATTTATTTAAGTCTTCTTCACTAAAATTAGTCATTTCAAAAAAACCAAGTTTATCAATTACATTTATATAATTTTCGGGATTCTTAATATCAGGAACTTCCGCGTCAACTACATAATCACTTACTATTTTTCTCTCAACAGGATTATCATCTATAAATACAAGAGAATCAGTACCTATATTTAATTCATTTGCTATATCTAACATATTTTTATTTTTAGGTTTCCAATTAGCTTTAATAATAATAAAATCATCTTTCTTTAATAAAGAACCAGGATTATTTAAACCAGCAATAGCATTTTCATATTCATTTTTAGAATTAATATTTAAGATAACACCAATATTTTTAAGTTCTTTTAAATATTTATGAAATTCATAAAAAACTTGTCCCTCAGAATTGTCAGGTCCTATTTTTATATTGTCTTCCCCATCATCACCAACAATACCACCCCATAAAGTATTATCTAAATCTAAAACTAGACCCTTTTTATTTTTACCATAAATTGATTTAATTATTTTAGCAATATTAAAACATAAATGCGGTACAGCATTTAATTCAAGAGCATATTTATACATATGCCAATATAAATCACTACTCCATTTATCAAGTCCATAACAACTAGATAAATAATTTATATCATTAATAAAGAAATTATCATGACCACAAGCATAATCATAAAACATATGATTTAAACGAGTAACAAAATTAACTCTACCTCTTTTATCATAACAATCTCTATTACCAAGTAAACGAACATTAGGATACTCAAAATTATTTTGAATAATAGTACACTTATATTTAGAAAATAATTTTTCCCACATTAACTCATATCTCTTATATTCATCCATTAAAAGACTATCAACTTCTTCAAAACTATATGTTATATTTGGATAATTAATAATATTTCTACAAGTTGTATGAATATAAATAATATCAGGTTTAAATTCTTCTAATAATTTATTTTCAAAAACACTATCTTCATAATATTTACCAAATTCAGATTCATAAAAGTTAGGCTTAATACCATAATCCAACAAAAATAATTCTAAAATATTTTTTATTTCATTAGTAGTAGAACCACCCAAAATAGCTACATTTTTAGAAATAAAATTATCTTTATTTAATAACTCTTTCTTAATACTTTTTTTATGAGTTAATATATAATTCATATCATACTTATATACTAGTTGCATTACTATCACCTTACAAAATAATTATATAATACTACATCTTTTAATTCAAGAAATTATCCTATATAATAAAAATGGTGGTTACATGAACATAGGATGCGATATAGTAGAAAATAAAAGATTAAAAAATAAAAAACAAAGATTTATAGAATTAGTATTAACAAAAAAAGAACAAAAAGAATATAAAGAAAAAGGACTAACTTATTTAACTGGAAGATTCGCATCAAAAGAGGCAATCATGAAATGTTTAAATAACACAAAAGAATTAACATATCAAGATATAGAAATATTAAATAATAAAGATGGAAAACCAGTAACGAATATAAAAAATATAGAATTATCCATATCACATGAAAAAAATTATACGATAGCTGTAGCATTAAAAACAAAATAAAAACAACATTTAAAATGTTGTTTTATTTTTTTAAATATTTTTTAATTACTCTATCAAGTTCATGAATATCAATTGGTTTAGACAAATACTCATCAAAACCAACATTCTTATAATATTCACGAGCTCCATTAAAATCATTTGCAGTTAAACTAACAATTTTAGGAAGAGTATATCCATCTAATTGTTTAATAGCTTTCATTGTAGCAACTCCATCTAAACCAGACATTTTATGATCAAGTAAAACCAAATCATACTCTTCACCCATTTTAATTTTATTAATAAACTCCATAGAATCATTTAAAGTAAATATTTGTAATTTATAATTTTCAAGCAATCTTTTAACAACTTTAATATCTAAATTATCATCATCTACAATTAAAACTTTAAAATTAGATAAATCATCAAAAACAATCTTACTATCACTATCATCATCTACTTTATCATCCCCTACAAGTCTACTTCCAACAATCTTTTGTGGAATATCAAAATAAAATGTAGTTCCAACTTCAACAGTACTTTCAAATCTAATAGTACCATTCATAGATTCAATATAACTCTTAGATAAAGCAAGACCCATTCCACTTTTATCACTACTATTACTAGCAAAAATAAATGATTTTTCACTATCCTTTATACCACATCCAGTATCACTAACTTTAAAATGTAATGTTTGAATATCATTATTAGTAGTAACACTAACAGATAAATTAATCTTACCAACTTCAGTATATTTAACAGCATTATTTAAAATATTTAATAATACCTTTTGAATTTTTTCTTCTTCACCATATAATTTAGAACTAATATTATCATCAATCGTAACATCAAAAGTTATCTTCTTATAACCAATTCTTGAAGAAATAACACTTTTAATTTTCTTTATTAACTCATAAAAATAATATTCTCTCATTGCATTAGTATTACTATCAAATGAAGCATTTAAAATATTATCCATTGAATCAAGTAAAACACTACCAGCATATCTAATATTATTTAAGTCATACTTAATTTGCTCTTGATTATCTATTGTATCTAAACTATTTAAAGACTCACCAAGAGAAATAATCGTATTAATAGGAATTAATAAGTCACTAGATAATTTAAACAAAAACTCTGTCTTAGAATTACTTGATTTATCAATATTATCTTTTAAAACACTAACTTCTTCTACAAGTGAAATATCCGGATTTTCTATATAATGATAAACAACATATAATAAAAGCATAGATACAAAAGGTTGTAAAGAAATATTATTAAAATACAACTGTAATGGAACTAAACAAAGTGTAAGAATAAATACCATTAAGAAACAGCTAAATATTTTTCTGTTTGTTTTTTTATATTTAATTGAAAACAAAAATCCACACAATGAGAATAATATTATAAATGCCATAACAAATAAAACATCTTTTCCTAATGTAAACACAATATTATCAGGCGTCATAGCAGGAAATTTACCGTTAAATGTAGAAAGTAAAACAGCTATTAATATATATATAAACGAAAATATAAATAATTTATTTTTAGTAAATAATTGAAATAAATTTTTATATTCATAATTTTTCGTAACAGCCTTATAATACCAGAAAAAAGATATAATATATATAAATA
>JAZUBJ010000111.1:0-6176 GCA_045638445.1 Bacilli bacterium
AATTCGGCATTATTTGAATCAACTTTAACACAAGATATATTCAAACTAACTTCACCATAGTTTGTATAATCAACTGCATTCTTAATAATAATATTTAATATTTTAGCAATATTATGATCATCACCATATAAATTATTTAAACAATTTTCATCAGCATTAATATTAAATAATAAATTATCTTTAGTAACATAAGCATTAATATTACTACTTATATCATAAATTATATTTTCAAGTTTATAATCTCTCATATTAATTACATCATTATTACTATCTATTTTCGATAAATCAATAATACTATTAATAAGTTCTAATAACTTTTTAGAAGACATTATAATACTTTCAGTATCTTCTTTTAAATCATCAACACTAATTGTATCTTTAAATAATAATGAATCAGTAAAACCTAAAATAGCATTCATAGGACTTCTAAGTTCATACGACATATTCATAATAAAATCACTTTTTAGTTGACTAACTTCACTCTCAGTCTTAACAGATTCATTATATTCATCTAATAACAAAGCATCTTGACTCTCCATAGATAAATATAAAAACATAACAATTGTTGTAATAAAAAATGGTATCTTATTTAATGATTCATTCATCACAAACTCAAATACATAAGATAAAACTAAAAATATAATACAAACCAAAAATAATATTTTAGTAAGTTTATCAACACGTTTTCTATTTTTTACAATTAAATACAAACACACACAATATGCTAAAACACCTAAAGCATTATAATAAATTGTAAGTATACCAGAAAATCCATATGAATTTCTTGACTCTAATGGTTTATATTCAAAAGGCAAAACAAAACTTAATATTAAATTTATCAAAGCAACTGCGCACACAAATATAATAAAATTCTTTTTACTTTTAGCTAAAAATTCTTGATTACCTTTCTCACCTCTAAATGTAAAAAACAAGTAACTTATCAATGTTGTTTCCCAAAGTGTAAACATAAAAACTACAAATCTTCCAAATATTTGTGAAAACTCTATATTATAAAATGATACAATTCCAAGAACAATATAAAGTAAAATAAAAAGAACAGATAATACCAAAAAATAGCTAAATATTTTACTTGATATACGTCTAGAAGATTTTTTTAAAAAGAACATGATACTAACAACGCATACGTATACAAAACTTACTATACCAATACCGCTAACAATTAATAAATCATCTCCCATATCATCACCTATTATTAATTATACCATAAAAAAAGGATAACAAAAGTGTTATCATTTTTTTAAATATTTTTTTAAAATTTTATCAAGCATATATTTATCAATTGGTTTGGAAATATAATCATCAAAACCAACACTCTTATAATATTCACGTGCACCACCTGATGCATTTGCTGTTAATGATACTATCTTAGGCAATGTATAACCATCCAAACTACGAAGTAATTTAACCGTTTCAACACCATCAAGTTCATTCATTTTATGATCTAAAAATACTATATCATAAATTTCATCTGCTTTAATTTTATCAATAAACTTTATAGTACTCATACATTCTTCAATTTGTAAATTATATTTTTCAAGCAAACGTTTTGTAACTTTTATATCTAAATTATCATCATCAACTATTAATACTTTATATTTAGATAAATCAGTATATTCAATCACACTACTCACATCATTACTTGAAATATTATCACTAATAATCCTTGTACCACTAATAGCTTGTGGAATATCAATATAAAATGTAGTTCCACCACCATATATACTTTCAAATCTAATGTGTCCATTCATTTCTTCTACATATTTCTTACTAACCGCAAGACCTACACCAGACTTACTAGAATCATCATCACTAAATATAAAAGATTTCTCTTCATCCTTTATTCCACATCCAGTATCAACAATTTTAAAATGTAAAACATGATTCTCTTTTTCTGGCGTAAATGAAACACTAAGTACTATTTTACCAACATCAGTAAACTTAACAGCATTACCAAGAACATTCATTAATATTTTTTGAATCTTATTAATATCTCCAACATAATTAGCACTTAAATTCTCATCAAGTTTATACTCAAACTTAATTTGCTTAGAACCAATACGAGTTTCACAAATACTCTTCATCCTACTTATAAGATCATATAAATTATACTCTTTTAAACTATTACCACTATTACTAGACATTTCAAAAATATTATTAATAGAATCAAGCAAAGTATTACCAGCAAGTTTAATGTTATTAGCATCATCAATAACACTTTCTTTATTAAAACTATTCATAGAACAAATTGAATTACTTAAAGAAACAATTGTATTCATTGGATTTATTAAATCATAACTTAAATTAAATAAGAAATCTGTTTTAGTACTACTAGACTTATCTATATCTTCCTTTAACTTACTAACATCCTCAAGTAACTCAATATCTGGATTCTCTAAATTATAATACAAAATATATAAAATTAAAGAAGTAACAAAAGGAAACAATGAAATATATGTAAACTTAATTTGAAGAGGACCAGCTATTAAAAATATAGTCATAAACAAATACATAGTAACTAAAAGTTTACGTTTATTTTTTCTATCCTTAAATAAAATAAATATAGAAATTATTGAAAATAATAACGCACTAATTACAATTACGTAACAAGCAAAACCTCTAGCAAAATGAAGACTATCAACAGCCATATGTTCTACATTAAATAATACAACATATAAAATTGGTAAAAGAATAAACATAAATAATAAAAATTTTATTACCAATTTTCCTTTAAGGAATTCAAAAAAAGTATTACTTTTATCTTCTTTAACATATGCATAATAATAAGCAATAAATAAAAATATATAAAAGAATAATAAGAAATATCTAATTTGCCAACAAATAACAAATATATCAAAATTATCAATTAAACCTAAAACTAATACACTAATTATTTCAACAACAGAAAATAACATACTATCAATTATCAAAGCATTATATAATTTTTGTCTAATTAATACATTTCTCTTTTTAAATAAAACGGTAAATAACAAAATAAATGTAAAGATTAATCCATATATTGTAAAAATTACACCATATAACATTATAAATCACCCCCATTAAATATACTATTTATTATTTTATTAAGTTCTTTAAATTCAATAGGAGAATTTAATACATAATCATAAACATCTTTAATTTCATCATTTGCTTTAGTAATAACACCAATTATCACTGGAACCCTATTACCAGTAGAATTAAGTTTACTAACTACCTCTTCCCCACTCATATCACTCATATTATGATTAACAATAATAAAATCATAATTATTTCTACCAACAAGTTCAATTGAATCTCTCGGATTCAACGATGTTTCAATACTTATATTATACTGACTAAGTAATCTTTCAATAATATTAACATTTACTTTATTTTCGTCAATTATTAAAACCTTTTTACCAAGTAAACTTAATATATTATGACTTAAAGAATGTTTAGTTTGAATCTTTTCTCTTAAATTACCAAGTCTATTTTGACCATATAATTTTTGCTTTAATTTAATAATATATTGAGTCCCTTTACCAGTTTCATTTATAAATTCAACACTACCACCAATTAATTCAAGTAATCCTTTTGCAACAATCAAATTTAATACATTAGCACTTATCTCACTATTATTATCATTTGATAACTTAATTAAATCTTCAAAACTTCTATTAAATTCATCATGTAACATACTATGACCACTATTTTTAACCAAAAATGTAAACTCATAATTTAAACTATCTATTTGAATACAACTAACATTCAAACTAACTTCTCCATATTCAGTATGATTAACTGCATTCATAATTATTATATTTAATATTTTACATAATTTATAAGCATCACCAACTAAATCATTTGGACATATCTCATCTGCATTTATAGTAAATACAATATTTTCTTTCAATTTAGAATTAATATTACTACTAATATCATAAATAACATTTTCTAAATTATAGTTTTCACTATGAACTACTTCTTTATTCCCCTCTAACTTAGAAATATCCAAAATAGCACAAATCAAATTATATAATTTTTCAGATGCAAACTTTATATTCTCTGCATCTTCCTTTGCAGATACTTCATCTAAATTCTCATTAGATGCAATAAAATCACTATAACCTAAAATAGTATTCATCGGTGTTCTAAGTTGATGAGACATATTCATAATAAATTCACTTTTTAATTTATTAGACTCCTCAGCCTTTTTAGTAGAAACATTAAATTCATTAAGTAAAGAAGCATCCTGACTTTCAAGAGTAAAATATAAGAAAATCATAACCATTGCAACCAAGAATGGAATATTACTCATTGATACACCAAGTAAATAAACAATTGCGTATGCTAAAATTAAAACTATAATACAAAATATATATAAAAATGTTGTATGAAAATTAGAACGCTTTCTATATTTAATTAAAAATATAGTTGCACACAATAACATTATTAATCCCCATACCTTATAATATAAATCAAGATATCCCTCCATAAGATAAGGAGATGAATCACTTATCCTAGAAACATCTAAATTTAAAAATATACAACAAATTAAATTAAGTATGTTAACAGCAATAATTGAAATTAAAATACCAGTACCACTTTTCTTGTAATACTCAATATTCTCCTCCTCAGTTTTAAAAGCAACAGCTAAATAATGAATCGTAAGGAGCGTCCACTCTAAAGTAATAAATATTTGAATTCTACCAATTATTGATGCAATATCTAATTTATCAGCATTACAAAATACACCAAATACTATATAAAGAATATTTGATAAAAAAGATAAAACCAATATTGTATAAAAATATTTACCTGTAATTTTTGAATTTTTACCTTTTACAAAATACATTATAAGCACAATTAAAATATATACAGCACTTACAATCGCAATACCACTTGTTTTAAAAAAAGTACTCGACATAAAAAACACACTCCTACTATAAAAAATTATAACATAAAAAAAATAGATAATAAATTATTATCTACTTTCTACAATATTTTTTTATAATAAAATCTAAATCCTTAATATTAACAGGTTTAGACAAATAACCATCAAAACCAAAAACATATTTAGAAAGAACAACAATACATAATGATAAAACACTACATATAATCATAGTTACAAAATGTTTATCTAGAATTTTTCTCTTAACAATAAATACTATAGTAAGAAAAACAAAAAATAACGCAACAAAAACATTATAAATAGTATCTAAAGTACCACTTAATAAATAAGGAGCACCAACTTCTGTTCTTACAAAATCTAAAGGTAAAAAATAGTACATTAAAAAAGAAATAACTAAAATACAAAATAAAGAATACCCTCTCTTCTCTTTGTTCTTCCCTTTAACATAAACATAATAAAAATCAAAATAATATAAATTATACTTACAATAGCAACGCCAGTTGTAAGTATAAAATCGCTTGGCATATGTACATCTGACGTCATATCACATCCTCAATATTATAAAATCACAAAAAAAATAGATAAAACAATTATCTATTTTTTACAAAACTTTTTAATTATTCTATTAAGTTCCTTAACATCTATAGGCTTTGCTAAGTACTCATCAAATCCATTTGATAAATAAAATTCACGTGCTCCAGACACAGAATTCGCAGTAAAACATACAAACTTAGGAAGCTCATAACTCTCAAGTTGTTTTAATGCTTTTAATGTTTTCATACCATCAAAAACAGGCATCTTATGATCTAAAAACACTAAATCAAACTTCTCATCACACTTAATCTTATTAATAAAATCAACTGTACTCTTAATAACTTCAATTTTAAAGTTATATTTTTTTAGTAATTTAAGTGTTACCTTAATATCCAAACTATCATCATCAACAATAGCAAGTTTATATTCACTACAATCAATAATTTCGTTTTCACTCTCGTTATCATAAACAGCAACATCATCAACATACAATCTATTTCCACTTATAATTTGAGGAATACTTATATAAAATGTAGTTCCTGCTCCATAAACACTTTTAAAGCTAATTGATCCACCCATAGAATCAATATAGCTTTTACTAACAGCAAGACCAACGCCTTTTTTATCGTCACTTCCATCTTCATAAATATGTTCTTGTTCTTCATCCTTAATACCACATCCAGTATCAAGAATAACAAAATTCAATGTTTGAATATTTTTTTCATTTGTAGCA
>JAZUBJ010000112.1:0-1555 GCA_045638445.1 Bacilli bacterium
AATTTATCTAGATTCAACTGGTTCTTCTTTGTATTTAAAGAAAAATTTCTTTATTAATAATAAAGCAGATGAAGGTCAAGCTGTATATAACTATGGTACTTATGGTGAGGTAAGCAATAATTGGTGGTCTACGAATCCTCAGACATATAACGATGTGTTAATAGAATGGAAACCTTTATTTATACCAAATGTTCATCATACTGATAGTAATCCTTTAAAAATGGACTTGTCATTCAGTTCTGAAGAGGGTATTCAAAATGCAGCTTTATATTTCCTTACATCTAAAGGTGAACTTTTAAATGGTGAGCTTTATGATTTAAATTTAATCAAATTTGACTCACCTAATGGAAATGTTTCATTTGGTAATAAAACTGTTTATCCTTATGGTGCATCCACAGATTTCACTATTAATAGTCCTGCTGATTCTGTTACTATTTCTGCTAGTATTTATGGTATAACTGTAAGTAAGATTTGGTCTGATTCTACTATTTCTGCTGGTGATATTGTTAAAATTTATAAAAATGATACTCAGTTTGATGCAACATTTACTGATTCTAATGGCGATTATTTAGCTGAAGGAACTGATGTTTCATTTGTTATTAATGGTGTTACCTATGTTAGGTCTATTATGAATGAGGTAGGTATGGCTAGGTTAAATATTAATTTAGCTCCTGGTGAGTATGAAATTTTAACAATAAATAACTTAACCAATGAGACTGTGTCAAATGTTGTTACAGTGCTTTCTAATTTCTTTAATAATAATGATTTATTGAAATTCTATCAGAATGATTCTCAATATGTTGTTCAAGTTCGTGAAGCTGATGGAAGTATTGCTACCGGCGGTAATGTGACTTTTAATATTAATGGTGTTTCCTATACAAGGGCTATTAATGAAACTGGTCACGCTAAATTAAATATTAACTTAAACCCTGGAAAATATATTGTCACAGCAAATTACGGTGATTGTTACACTTCCAATGAGGTTACTGTTAAATCATTGTTTGAATCTCAATTACACAGTTATGATCATGGTTTTTATACAATCAAGTTATATGATAAACAGGGCAATCCTTATCCAAATCAAAAAGTGGACTTCAATGTAAATGGTGTATTTTATTCTGATGTTACCAATGTTGATGGATTTGCATCTGTAAAACTCGACTTAATGAAAGGAGAATATATCGTAACATCAACATTCGAAGATTTATCTATCAGCGAAACAATAGAAGTTTATACATAAAAAAAATAATATTTAAACTGTTCTCTTGAATGTTAAAATTCAAGAGAACTAAAATTTCTTTTTTTTCATAAATTAGACAAGAATTTAAGTATAATAATTACTTTTTTTAAAAAATTGTGATTATAATTATAAAAAAAATTTTTAAAATTAATACATGCAAGTGCATACCTTATATATGATGAGTAATATATATTACATTATATAGTATGGGAGATATAAAAAAAATGAATTTTAAAAAAACTATATTTATTTCAATTTTGTTATTGTTTTTATCTGTAGCTGCTGTTTCAGCTGCTGATTTGGACAATAATTATG
>JAZUBJ010000113.1:0-4219 GCA_045638445.1 Bacilli bacterium
TTTAGGTAAAAATATAAACTATATTAGAGTTGAGAAAAAATAATTTTTTTGATATAATTTAGAAGGAGAATTTGATATGTATAAAAAAATTATATTGATTATTATGTCTTTTTTACTTATTGGATGTACTTCTAATAATATTAATAAATTAACTTTAGAAGAGATTATTGATAGTTCTTTAGAGAATGAAAATAGTTATGTTAATGTTAATAATAAAGGTTATAAGTACAATTTACCTGATGAGTTTATAGTGTATGAAGACAATGATTATGTTCAAACTTTAATGAGTAAAAATAATTTTTATTTTTTAAATGTTGATGTTGTTAGTTATTATTATAAGAATAACATGATTCAAGAGAGAAATTTAAAAGATTATGAATACTATGAATTTGGTAATGATGATAAGAGTGGATATATGAGAATTACTAGGAATGATAGTAAGTTTTTAGTTGAGTTGTGTTATAATTATGCTATAATAGAGGTAGAGGTAGAAGAGAGTGAACTTAGGTATGCTGTTTCTAGAGGTATTTCTATTTTAAACTCTATTGAGTACAATGATTTAGTTATTGGAAATTATATTGAAGATAATGATATTGAAAATAGAGAAACAGTATATAATATACCTGAACCTGAAAATAAGAATGATAATGATAATGTACTTGAGTTTATAGAAGAGTTTGAAGTAGAAAATTCTGATGATTTAGATTAAGAAAGAGGTGCTGTAATGGGCGTTTTTAGCAAATTAAAGGGAATCTTTTATGATGAAGTAGTTGTTGAAGAACCAGAAGAAGAAATTAAAAAAGTTGATAAAATTGTAAAGAAAGAAGTAGTTGTAGAAGAACCTGTGAAGGAAGTAGTAACCCCTGTTTCTAAGGTTCAATTTGATGATTTTGATGATTTAAAAGAAGCAAAAGAAGAAACAAGACATTCTGAAAGAGAGTTATTTAGAAGTGAAAGAACTTTTAACTTTACTGAATTTGATGATGAGGAGGAATTACCTCCAAGAAAAACAGTGATGTCTAATGAAATGCAAAGACAATCAAGAGTTGTGGAACCAGTTAAACCAGTTATTAAACCTGTGGTAAAACCAGTTGAACCACCACAACCTAAAGTATTTAAACCAAGTCCAATTATTTCTCCTATATATGGTATTTTAGATAAAGACTATAAGAAAGATGAAATAAAGACAAGAAATGTTGTGAATAATAAACCAACAAATATTAAAATAACTTCTTATGATGTTGTTAGAAGAAAAGCGTATGGTACTTTAGAAGATGATCTTGAAGATACATTAAATTCTATGGAAAGTATTAGTATTGAAGATGATTATGAAAAAGTGAATAATAAACCAAATGTTTCACAAAATAATGATAGGACTTCTAAAATTGAGGAATTAATTAATCAGATTGATGATGTTTCATATGAACTAGATAAGTCGATGAGTATTGGTGATATCGAAGATACTGTTCAACTTGATAATTTTGAACTTCATGAAGATATTACTGATAAAACAATGACTGATAGTTCTCTTGAACATGATTTATTTAATTTAATTGATTCAATGTACGATGATAAGGAGGATTAGTTATGGCGGCTAGTGAATTATTACCAATCATAATTTATATATTATTGATTATATTATTAGTAGTTACAATTATTATTGGTATTAAATTAATTGGTACTATAGGTAGAGTAGATGTTTTACTTGATGATGTTACTGCAAAAGTTAAGACACTTGATAGATTTTTCAATTTAGTTGATTTTGCATCTGAAAGAGTGTCTATTGTAACTGATACTGTTGTAAGTTTTTTGACTACTAAATTAAAGAAGGTATTTGGTGGCAATAAAAAAATGAAAGAGGAGGATGAAATTGATGAGTAATAAAAAAGGTGGATTAGGAAAATTTTTAGGTGGAATTGCTATTGGAGCTGGATTAGGAGTTTTATTTGCTCCTGATAAAGGTGAAAATACAAGAAAAATTTTAAGTAAAAAAATTGATGAATTATTAAAAAAAGTAAATGATATTGATTTAGATGAAGTTAAAGATGAATTATTATTTAGAGCTGAAAGTTTACAAGCTGAGTTAGCTACTTTAGATACTGAAAAGGCTAAAGAATTAGTATTAGAACAAGCAGAAAATATTAAGGAAAAAGCTGAAGAACTTTATAAATATGCAATTGAAAAGGGAACACCAGTTGTTGAAAAAGCAGCTGATGATGTTAGAAAACAAGCTTTAAAAATTGTAAGAGAAGCTGAAAAAAAATTATCAGAAAGTAAAAAAGCTGTATAAAAGATATTTTTTAATATCTTTTTTTTATGTATTTATGATATACTCTTTATAGTAGGTGATTGTAGATGAATGAAAATATTGCAAGAGAAATATCTGGTATTAAGAGTAAACTTAAAACTACGTTAGTTCTATTAGGAATCAAACTAGCTCTTTTTTCATTGTTTTCTGGTATGTTTGGAACATTGATTTTAGCTGCGCCTTTTGTTTGTGCTTTAATTGTTTATCTTGATTTTGATAAGTATAAAAATAATGATGCAATGTATATAGTTGGAATTGTGTTATGTTTTTTAACTGGTGGAGTTTTATCAGGTATATTTTATTTATTAGCATATTTAGATTTGAGAAAACTAATTCTATATTTAAAGCAACATGAAATAGATGATGTTGATAAGATAAGTGAAAAAGTTGAAAATGTTTCTACTAAGAAACGTAATGAGGCTTTTCCTCAAACAAAAAAAGTAGAAGAAGTTATTTCTCCAGAAGCTAAAAAAATGGATATTTTGATGAAATTTGGTGTAGCTCTAGTTATGATTGCTGGTTTCTTGCTTGCAACTTCAACTTCAAATAGTTTAGCTGCAACATATATTAAACCATTAGTTATTTTACTTTTATCACTTATGTTTTATGGATTATCTATTTTCTTTAAAACTAAAATTGTTATAAAGAAGTCAGAGAAAAGTTATTATATTTTATTTCATTTATTTATATTTTTATTTTTTATTTCTTTAGGTTATTATCAAACTTTGGGAGAATGGTTTTCATTCGATGGGGATGGAAGTTATATTTTCTTGATGTCTACGAGTTTACTTGCTAGTCTTTTGTTAGTTGTTATAAGTAAAAAGTTTGAAATTCCTTCTTTAAGGCAAGTTTCTTACTTTGGATTATATTTATCTTTGATTTTTGTATCATTGTTTTTAGATGTTGAATTATCAATATTCTGGTTAATTATATTAATTTTTACTGGAATGGTTACACTTGTTTTAAAACATTTTTTTGAAAATGAATTAAATAATTTTGTAGTAGCTAAAAGTATCTTTTTAGTTTTATGTGGAATATTTATTTTATTTAATATTAATGGGTTAGAGTTTTGGGATGAATTTATTATTAATTTAGTTTTATTTGTATTATTTATTGGAAATATTATTCTTGAAATTAAAGATGAATATAGAAAAATTGGTTCAATAATTCTTTCATTGTGCGTTGTTTACTTTGATTTCTTCTTTTGTAAAATGATTAATGAAAGCTTTCCTGAGTTCTTAGAAAGTGCTATAAGTTTTATATTTATTTTAAATGTTATTTATATTTCGTTACACTTATATAATTCTAAGACAAAACAATTGGATGTTTCATTCAATTTTACTTTAATTTTTATGATTATTTTAAATGCAGTTTTATCTATGGTTTCTTATTATAATTATATTGGAACTTTATTAATGGGACTTGTTTTACTTGCATATATTATTTATGGATTTTTATCTTCAACTAATAATTCAACTAAGACGTTGTTATTGTTTGCACAATATATTTTGATATTTGCTAATATGTATTTAGTTGATAAGTTTATTTATAAATTATCTGGATTTGTTATAGATACTTATTATATTTTGTTTGCTATTTTAATAATTGTTGCAATCGTAAATTATTTTGAAGATAAATTCTTAAAAGAAATCAAATTAGATATTGTATTAAATGGAGCATTGATTGTTGCTACTGGTTTTCTTGGACTTGTTTCTTTATTTGAAATATCAGTTGTCTTTAATGTAATTATATTTGCATTACTAGTAGCATATAGATTATATTTTGATAAAGTGGATAGAAAAGAAGTATTTCTTAATTATTACTTAATATTACTTGGATTTATTCATTTAACTAATGTAATTGGACTTTTATTATTTGATTATGTTCACATTATAGTATTTATTATTTCAT
>JAZUBJ010000114.1:0-2261 GCA_045638445.1 Bacilli bacterium
TTTTGTTTCTTTATTCATAACATATCCTCTCTTTAAATATATTATTTAAATATTAAATTAAGATTAAAAACTATGTTTATTTTAAATACTTTTTTAGTTCTTTCATTTTGTTTTTCATATCTTTTATACCAACTTGATATACGGCTTCAAGTTTATCTGGATTTCTTTCGATTAAATCAATATCCAAATTTTCACTTGGTCTTATAACAAATACTTTATTTTCTTTTTCTAATTCTTTTATATATTCAACGCATTCATTATATTCATTATGTCTATTCATCATTCTTTCTATTAATTTAGGATTTTTTTTGAAGACGATGTTAATCATTTTTATTTTTTTCTTTGATAATATTTTCTTTCTATATGTATCAGGTTGAGTTAAAACTACTATTACTTTATCGCATCCTAGACTCATACATTTTTTTACTGGTATAGAGTCACTTATTCCACCATCAAGATAATATTCTCCATCTATAAGAACTGGTCTTGTCATTATAGGTATTGCTGAAGATGCTCTTAATTTTTCCATGTCTTTGATAACATCTTTAATTTTAAAATACTTAGGTTCAGCTGTTTTCATATTTGTTGCAGTTGCATATAGTTCTTTTTTTGATTTCATAAATGTTTCATTATCAAACACATCATATTTTTCTGTTATTTTGTAATATGCAAATTTTTTATTAACAACATTTCCTGTAAATAGTAGCGACCACATACTTATATTTCTTCTATCTTTACAAAATCTTTTGTTATATCTTATTGCTCTTCCTCTTTGATTTGAAAAATAATTTGGTCCAAATAAAGCTCCTGCACTTGTTCCAACAATACAGTCTACTTCAATATTATTATCCATCATTATATCAAGTACTCCTGAAGAGTATAATCCTCTTAATGAACCACCTTCAAGTACTAATCCTACTTTTGACATATTTCCTCCTTGTAATTAATATAATTCCATTTTATAACTATTTGGGTTTTCTAGTGCTGCATTTACATTATGTCTTGCAAACATTCCTCTTTTTGTTTCTAAAAATGTTTCTTCTGTAAACTTTTCATTTAGTAGTAATAGTTTACCATCTTGTGTTCCAAAATAATATACTTTTTCTGGTTTAAATAATTTCTTTGGTGTAATTATTTTTAACAATGCTGATGGATTTCCGTCAAAATCTAAAAATAAATATGCAAATTCTACTTTTAGATTTTTTAAACTATTTTTTTTCATTTCAATAAATTTATTATTTATTAATAAAGATAATGCTGCATCAGCTAAATTTTCTTTTAATTGTTTATCTAGTATTGAATTTTGAAATACTCTTTCATTCATTTTAATCATCTCCATAATATAGAATAACACAAAAAAAACACCTTATAAAGGTGTTTATTTTAAAATATCATATCCTGCTGAATCTAACATATCATTAAATACTTCAACAATATATTTATTTTTCTTTTTAGCAATACTATCAAGTTCTTCTACATTATTAAGCCAATGAATGATTAATTTATCTCTTAAATTATCTTCGTCAAAATTAAACATATTTGAATAACTTTTATTTTCTACTTTTTCTCTTGCTAATTCAAATAATTTTACTCTTTTTTCCTTTGATAATCTTAGTGCAAAACTTATCATAATTAATTGATTCTTCGTTGGTAATTTATCTATTGTTAAATCATAAATGCCTTTTTTAATTAATGACTCATTTCCTAATTGATGAAGAGTTAATTTACTTTCTTTTATTAATTCATTAAAATATTCTTCAAATGTATTAATGCTACTAAATTTTGTTTCATTATTACTTGATAATTCGTAAATATAGTCTGCAACTTCATTTACATTTGCCATATTTGTACCAAATTTATCTTTTATAAGTGATATTAATAAATCTACATTATATTCATTTAATAAAACGTTGTCTATATAATTTCTTTCTTTTTCTATAATCATTTTTTTAAATTCATCTTTTGGTATATTTTTTACAAGATAAGAATTTTTATATCTTTCATATATTTCACTTGCTACACATCTAATTAAGAAGAAGTCATGATGTTTTCCATCTCTAATTTTTAAACATTGATTTAATTTATTTTGTTCTTTATATGCTTTAAATGCTGCATCTAAAAACGTTTCTACACTATCTTCTTCACTTAAATTTTTAAAACAATATTCATATAATGACATATACATATCTTTAAAAAATAATTTTTTTATTAATAAATATACATCATGCTCTTCTCCATCCATAAAATCTTTTAATATTTCT
>JAZUBJ010000115.1:0-2790 GCA_045638445.1 Bacilli bacterium
CTCCAAGCTTCAATATCACAAGATTTAACTTTTAAATCAGCTAAATCTCCACTACAACATTCAAGTTGTCTTACAGGAATATTTAAACTTCTAAATAATTCAACACTATATCTCCACATTTTTTCATACCATTCCATAGAATCTTCAGGTTTACAAAGAACAACCATTTCTTGTTTTTCAAATTGATGTACTCTGTATATACCTCTTTCTTCTATTCCATGAGCACCAACTTCTTTTCTAAAACATGGACTATAAGATGTCATTGTTATAGGTAAAGCATCTTCATTAATAATTTGATCTTTAAATTTACCAATCATTGAGTGTTCACTAGTACCAATTAAATATAAATCTTCACCTTCAATTTTATACATCATAGCATTCATCTCAGCAAAAGACATAACACCAGTAACAACATCACTTCTAATCATGAATGGTGGAATACAATAAGTAAATCCCTTATCAATCATAAAATCTCTTGCATAAGAAATCATAGCAGAACAAAGTCTTGCAGCATCTCCGCATAAATAGTAAAATCCATTTCCACTAGTTCTACCAGCAGAATCCTTATCAAGTCCATCAAAACTATTTAAAATGTCAGCATGATATGGAATTTCAAATTCAGGAACTTTGTTTTCACCAAATTTCTCAAGTTCAACATTCTCTTCATCATTCTTTCCAATAGGTACAGAATCATCAATTATATTAGGAATAACCATCATAATCTTTTTAATTTTTTCTTCAAGTTCAATTTCTCTTTCTTCTAGAGAAACAATTTCACTTTGCATCTCACCTATTTTTTTCTTAATTTCTTCTACTTCATCAAGTTTTTTATCTCTCATAAGAATACCAATTTGAGAACTCAATTTATTTTTTTCGCTTCTTAAATTGTCACCCTTACTCTTACATTCACGATATTCAATATCATATTCATACACTTCATCAACTAACGATAGTTTATCATCCTGAAATTTCTTTTTAATATTTTCTTTTACGATATCTCTGTTTTCTCTTATTATTTTAATATCTATCATATTAGTCACCTCTTGCTTATAATAATAACACTATTTTAAAAAAATAAAAAGAGAAAAAATCTCTTTTTTATACTCTACCATCCCCCAAAACCAAATATTATTGCTAGAAGGATAAATAAAATTAAAATAATAAAGAAAGTATTAGTACCACTATTAGGACAACAACCCATCATATAACCACCTCCTTTTTTATATAAAAGCACCGAGTATGATTACAAGTAATATAAATAATACTAAAGCAAAAGCAGCACCACCTACACCACCAGTATTATTTCCAATAATGTTATTACAACCACATCCTGTATTCATAAACATTCCTCCTTTTTTATATTTACACTTTATAGTATGAAATAACTTAGGTTTTGTGTATGCTATTTACTTGTATTTTAAAAATTTATTTGCTATCATAGTAAGAGTTAGGAGGACTTATGAAGAAAAAAATACTATTAGTAATATGTGCTATGTTATTAATTACAGGTTGTAAAAAAGACGTTAAATTAGTTAACGGTGAAAATGCAGTAGTAACTTTTAAAGAAGGTGGAATTAGTTCAAATGAATTATATGATGCTTTAAAAGAAACTCAAGGTGCAGAAAAAATAATGAATTTAATAGATACATTCTTATTAGATAAATTATATGATGAAACTGATGAAGAAAAGAAATACATTTCTCAAAATGTAAAAACTATTAAACAAGCTGCAGAAGATATGGGAATCGACTATGAAACATATTTAAACTACTATTATGGTGTAGCTACTGAAGAATCATTCGAAGATTATTTAAGATTAAGTTTTAGAAGAGATCAATGGACATTAGAATATGCTAAAGAAAATGTAACAGAAAAACAAATTAATGAATACTATGAAACTGAAGTATATGGTGACGTTGAAGCATCTCATATATTAATTACAGTTGACACTAAAAAAGATGCAACTGACGATGAAATTAAAAAAGCTGAAAATGACGCTTTAGAAAAAGCAAAAGAAGTTATTAAAAAATTAAACGACGGTGGAGACTTCGCAACTCTTGCAAAAGAATATTCAAAAGATTCTCTTACAAGTGAAAACGGAGGAACACTTGGAAAAGTTAATGATGGAGACATTGCTGATGAAGTATTAGATTCACTAAGAACTATGAAAGATGGAAGTTATTCATCTTCTCCAATTAAAGCTTCAGATGGATATCATATTGTATATAGAAAGAGCCAAGACGCAAAACCTGAATTAAAAGAAGACTTAACAGCTGAAATAAAAGAAACAATAGCACAAGAGACAGCATCAAAAGCATCATTCCAATTAAAAGCTCTTAAAGAATTAAGAGAAAAAAATGAAATGACTTTTGTTGATACTAAATTAAAAGATGATTTTGATGTATTAGTAAGTCAATATGAATCTCAATATGCAAATCAATAAAAATAAATAAAAACACATTTATAAAATGTGTTTTTTTATTCATCTAATTTTGATTTAATTTCTTCATAAGTATAACCTTTTCTAAGTAAAGAATTAATAATTTTATTTTTATCACTATACTTTCTTTTTAATTTAGATAACTCTTTATCAAGAGAATTAGATTCATATTCAATAGATGATAAATATTCATCAATCATATCACTACTATAACCCATATTATATAAATCATTTTTCATTTTATTAATAAACATAAAATAACTCTTACTCTTCATTAAAGATTTCTTTTTATTAATAATTTTAATAATCTTCTCTTTCCATATATCATCATCAAATGTATTTAAATATTC
>JAZUBJ010000116.1:0-8439 GCA_045638445.1 Bacilli bacterium
TGATATAATGTTAAGCAAATTATGGCATTTTTGAAGCAAACAAAAATGTCATAATTTTATTGTACCCAATCGCTAAACGTGAATTGCTAACCTATAAGGGAAAAGTATTATTCGTATTTTGTAAAAATTGAGTAGTAAAAAAATAATGACATAGCATTTTGAACGACAATATTATTGGAAATTACTTATTTTGGGTATAGTTCCCCCTTACCCCCACAACCAGCAAAGTCGTATGAGTGTATATTATTATGCAGTTTAAGAGTAACAGGATCGATGATGTGAGTAGATGAAAGTATAAGAAAAGTCTTTATTACCACAAGAAGGACACTTGAATTCTACAAGAGTCCTTTTTGAAAGACTTGATGTAAAATCACTATATATTTTTTCTTGTTTCAATAATCTACATAATTTAATAGTAACCGTTTTATGTCTGTTTGAAAGAATTCCGTAGTGTTTTACTTTTGTAAAATTTTTAGGTAATATGTGAAGTAAAAACCGATGAATAAATTCAAAAGCATCAATAGTCATTAGCTTTATTTTTGATTCATCCTTATAATCTTTATATTCAAAAGTGATTTTATGATTGGAGATGTCTTTGATGCGATTATTTGAAATTGCAACACGAAAAGAGTATCTACCGATATATTCAATCACATTTTCAGGACTACCTTTTGGGGGCTCAATATAAGTAATCCAATCTTTCTTATAAAGAGGTTCTAAAAATTTATTAAAAGATTTAGAATCTTTCAAATAAAGTAAATGTTTAGGTAAAATCAAATATTCTTGTTTTAACATCGTTAAAACTTTACCTCTAAAAAGAGAAGATAAAACATTAACTTTAAAAAGATAATTATTTTTAGTTTCTACCCAAGCATTATTTTTAAGGCCACCACCTGTGACAATAGAGTGAATATGAGGATGAAATTCCATAGTGCTTCCCCAAGTATGGATAATGGAAGTAATTCCTACTTTGGCACCGAGCCATTTAGGATCATTGGAAAGTTCTAAAATAGCTTCGCTTGTTGCCTTAAATAAAATATTATAAAACACTTTTCTGTTATAAAGAGCTATTTCATTTAACTCAGATGGAACAGTAGTAACAATATGAAAATAAGGACAATTTAATAGATAAGAATTTTCCTTTTGAATCCATTGCTCACGCTTATAACTTTGGCACATTGGACAATGTCTATTTCTACAACTATTAAATCCGATAATTGTTTCACCACATTCTTTACAAGTTATTTTATGTATTCCCAATTCTTTTGTTTTACAGTTTATGATAGCATTATAAACTTGCCATTGTTCTTTTGATAGTTTATGTTTTTTGATATATTCTGGACCATAGATTTGAAAGATATCTTGTATAGTATAATTAGACATATTTAACACCATCTAATTCATTGAAGTTTTGAGATGTATGCAAGTAAACAGTAGTTGTATTTATATTTTTATGCCCAAGCATTGATTGTAGTGTTAATAAACTGCCATTATTTGATAAATAGTAAGTAGCGAAAGAATGTCGCAACGAATGGAATGAAATGTTATCATTGAGATTATATATGCGTTTAATATCGCTAAAATAATTTATAATTGTTTTAGGGTTTATATAATCTTTTTCTGCTGTTCCTTCAAATAAATAACCTTCTTTTTTACTGATTTTTGCGTTTTTATAATATAAACGTAAAAACTTAATGGTAATATCAGGCAAAAACGTATAGCGTTCTTTATTGCCTTTTCCTAGTACTTTTAATTTATGCTCTTTTGAAATTATATCTTCTATTTTTATTTTGGTAACTTCTTCAACTCTTAAACCGGAACAAAAAGCAAGCAGTAGCCAGCATCTGTGTTTTAGATTTTTTTCATTATTGAATATTTTTATAAATATATCTTTTGGTAAAATTGTTGGTATTTTCTTTTTTAGTTTTGAAGTAGGTAGTAATATTCTACTTAAACTGATTTCAAAATTAATTAAGTAACATAACCTTATAGCGCATACAGTTACATTGAACGTAGAAGCACATTTATTTTTATCAAGAATTTCTTTTTTTAGATATTCTACTATGTCATCTTCTTTTAATTTTTTGATATTAGTATCTTTAGGATAAAAATTAAAAAATCTCATCAAAGCACTTTTATAGTTTGTAAATGTTGCTTCACTTCTTCCTCTTAATATTAAATTTTCATGGACTTTTTCAACCCATATTTGTTTGTTTTTTTCTGTGTTCATTATAAAACCCTCTTTCTGATATTTTTTTATTAACTTTCCGAAAGAGGGTTACAAAAATCACATTTTGTGATATTATATATATCGAACGTGATTAACCTTCTTGCCGGTCGGTTAATGTTATCTATAATAACATAAATCACGTTCTTTTTTTGTTTTTTTGAACAAAACCATAGATTTCGCGTTAGCGATTTGGTACAATTGATGTAAAGTATTGATGGAAAAGATAGTAATAAAACAAGTAAAACAAAAAGGAGGAATTTAAAATGAATTTGAGTAATAATTTACTAATTAATACTATCAGAACATCATCATTTATTAATGAGATGTACGAAGCTGCTTGTGATGATGTATTATTGGGGAAATTTATTAATTTATCCAAGAAATATAAGGATAATTTTATAAGTGTTATAGATATCTTAACAAAATTAGACAAAACTGAACTTA
This sequence comes from Bacilli bacterium, assembly GCA_045638445.1. Classification (GTDB taxonomy): domain Bacteria; phylum Bacillota_I; class Bacilli_A; order RF39; family UBA660; genus CAG-1000. The sequence goes on from JAZUBJ010000116.1 coordinate 2,675, forward strand.
CAGATAAGGAAAAAGTAATATTACAAAAATACAATTCAATGATGGACGATTTAACCATGAAGTGTAAAAACAAACAACTAAATAATGATGAGGCAAAATCTCTACTACATATTTTAGCAAGTTTTATAATAGAAAATGGCATATATCAACAGGAATTTATGAATTCATATCTTAATAATTATTTTTTTAATGGTAAAATATTTTTTAATGGAGAAGAATTGATTCTATTAAATAGTTATATTTTAAACTTTTTCAATCAAATGATTAATACTAACATTAAATTAAAATATACGTACTCAAATTTTATCGATGCTCAGGTAGTCATTAAGAAAATTAATGAAATAGATGCTGAAATATATATAGCAAAAGATATTTATTTAGAACTATTGAAATTAGATGTTGTTTCTACAGATGATTTTTATTATTTATTAGTTTATCAGACATTCGCAATGCTTCATGAATTTTATCATAGTATGCAATTAGATACTCTAATTTTTAATAAAAGCAATTACCCTGATATAGAAAGATTGGAAAAAGAAAATAGTGTTCTACTCAATAATAAAGAATTTTATCATGATTATCATAATAATTTTAAAATGGAACAACAGGCCGATAAATTTGCAATCGAACATATTAAATATTTATTAAAGGATACTATTCCTGTAGATATGTTAAACCATTCTTTAGATAAGCTAGTTTCACAAATTAAAAGTGGTTATGAAAATAACTTAGAAGAAGAAAAATTCAAAGCATTATTAGACAATGAATATCAGAATATAAAACCTGATTTAAAAAATAATACAAGATAAAAACTCTTAAACTTAGGTATATAGTTTTTGAAAACTGATAAAAATAATAGATTTCCATAAAAAACTGCAAAGATTTTGTGGTTTTCTTTTACCATAATTTAGAAAATTTCAAAATATTTAGAAAACTTATATCATAACCTCGAAAATTGTAGATATTTGTGCTATAATTGTAATCAATAATGAATAGAAGGTGATAAAGTGGAATTGATAAGAATAAATGATGTTACAAAGCAATATAAAAATGGAGTAACTGCTCTATATGACATAAATTTAAAAGTTAAAAAAGGAGAATTCGTTTTTGTTATTGGTGGTTCTGGAAGTGGTAAATCAACTTTAATAAAAATGTTATATCGTGAAGAAAAACCAACTAGAGGAGAAGTTTTTGTTGGCGGTATAAATGTAAAAAAACTAAGAAATGGAAGAGTTTATAAATTAAGAAGAAGACTAGGTATAGTATTCCAAGATTATAGATTACTTCCTAAACTAAATGTTTACGAAAATGTAGCATTTGCTATGGAAGCTATTGGTGCTAAAAAATCAGAAATTAGAATTAAATCACTAAGGGCATTAGAGTTAGTAGGATTAAAAGGAAAAATAAGAAATTATCCTGATGAATTATCTGGTGGTGAACAACAAAGAGTAGCAATAGCTCGGGCTATAGTAAATGAACCTAAAATATTACTGTGTGATGAACCAACTGGTAACTTAGACCCAGAAATGAGTATGGAAATTATGAAAGTTCTAGAGACCATCAATGAAGAGACAAAGACAACAATAATAATGGCAACGCATGATCAAAATATCGTAAATCAAATGGGAAAAAGAGTAATTGTCTTAAAAGATGGACGATTAGTTAATGATTATGAGAAAGGAAAGTATGTAAATGAAGATATTTAGAATGTTGGGAAGAAATATTAGAGATGCATTTAGAAGTGTATTTAGAAATTTTTCTTTATCTGTTGCATCAATTTCCTGTATTACAATAACGTTAATTATAGTAGCAATAAGCATCATGGCAACATTTAATGTTAATAATTTTACTAAGTTAATTAGGGAAGATGTTACTATGGTTGTATACGTTGAAAAGGGAACTCCATCGGAGAATTTGGAAGGAATAGAACAAGGGATTGAACGAATTGAAAATGTATTAACATGTACAAAAAAAGATAAAGAACAAGTAAAACTAGAAATGAGTGAATCACATGAATTGTTCAATAATATTATGTCAGATTGGACACCAGAAGAAAATCCACTAAAGGATACATTTTTAGTAACTGTTCAAGACATAGAACAAATTAATACTACTGCAACCCAAATCACTAATATTGAAGGAATTGATTTTGTTGATTATGGTCAAAAAATGGTAGAAAGCTTAATAACTGTTTTTAAAACTGTCCAAAAGGCTTCTATTATAGTAGTGCTAGCACTCATTATAGTAACAGTATTCTTAATTATGAATACAATAAAATTAACAATTTTCTCAAGGAAAAGAGAAATATCTATTATGAGATTAGTTGGAGCTAGCAACTTTTCTATTAAAACACCATTTGTAATTGAAGGTATGGTCCTAGGAATGATAGGTTCAATTATACCAATATTTATAGTATTATACGGTTACTTAGCATTCTATAATCATTTTGATGGACAATTATTTTCTCCACTAATAAAATTAATTGCACCTGAACCGTTTATTTATATAGCATCAGCTATTGTTTTAATGATAGGTATGGTCGTTGGAATGATAGGAAGCTATAGAGCAGTTAAAAAGTATTTGAAAGTATGAGTAAAAAATATAAAATATTGTTTCTAATTTGCGCCGTTACATACCTAATATTACCATTAACGAGTGTAAAAGCAGAAACATTAAAAGATTATAAAAACCTACTTAAGAAATATGAAGATGAACAAAAAGCAAATCAAGCAGAGATAAATAAAACAGAAAGTGCAATAGCATCATCAAAAGCCCAAATAGAAAACATTAAAAGAGAAATTCAAAATATGACAGCTGAAGTTCAAAAGATGGAAGAAGAAGTAATAGAAAGTGATAACTTAATCAAAGAAAAGAGTCTAGAAACTAAACAGTTATTTGAATATCTTCAAGTTTCACAATCAGAAAATTTATATTTAGAATATGCTTTTGATGCTACTACCATGACAGATTTAATCTATAGAGTATCAGTAGTACAACAATTAACTGAATATAATGATAATTTAATAAAAGAACTAGAAGCATTAATAGAAGCAAATAAGAAGAAAACAATAGAACTTGAAAATAAACAGGTAGAGATGGAACAAAAACAACAAAGTCTAACTGCTAAAATAACTCAGTTAACTGGTGTAAAAGCAAGTTTAAATGAGAATTCAGTATCAGTAAAACAACAAATTAAAATTTATCAAGATATTGTAAAAAGTTATGAAAAACAAGGATGTAAAGATAATCATGTGATAGGAAGAGATTGTGCTGTTACTAATAGTGTAGCTGGATGGTATAGACCAATAGAAAGCGGATATGTAACAAGTGAATTTGGATATCGTTGGGGAAGTCTACATAGAGCAGTTGATGTATCTAATAAAAGTCCATATAGTACTAAAATTTATCCAGTAGCAAATGGAACAATAAAAGCCAAATATTATGATTCATATGGAGCACTAACAATCGTTATTGAGCATAAAACAGCTGGTGGAAAGTACTATTCTTCATTGTACACGCATATGAGTAAGTATGCACCTAATTTATATGTTGGTAAAACAGTAAAAACAACAGACTATATTGGCTATATGGGCGAAACAGGACTTGCATATGGACCACATCTTCACTTAGAGATAGCACCATGTAGACTTTACACTCAATCAGACAAAAATTGTGGAAGTTGGTCAAAATATACAAAATATGTATCAAATATTTATAATAGTGGCTCATTCAAAGGCCCAAGAGATTTAATATATTTTCCTAAAAAAGGAGTAACGTTTAAAGGAAGATAAATAATGAAAAAGAAGTTGTAGTATTAATTTAAATATTACAGCTTTTTATTTTTAGAAAGAGGAAAAAACTATGACAGATAATAAACAAACACCAAGTAGTAAAAATAGTAGTATCCAAACAAACCAAGAAATAAATGAACTTATAGAAAATAATATGAAATTAGTTGGATTTGTAGCTAAGAGATTTCCGACAGATTTAGTATCAATAGAAGATTTGATAGGAGTAGGGTATATAGGATTAATAAAAGCAGCTAAAACTTTCGATAAAGAAAAAGGTTATAAATTTGCGACTTTTGCAGTAGTAGTAATATCAAATGAAATGAAACGAACTGTATCAAATGCACTAAAAAATAAGGAAGTTGCTTCACTCCAAGAAGTATTATTTTATGATAAAAACAAAAATATGACCTTAGAAGATATACTACCATCACCCTTTGATTTAGAAGAACAATTTTTAGAAAAAGAGGAGTACCATGAGTTATATAGTGCAATAAAACAGTTAGATGAAATAGAACAGGAATGGATATATCTTTATTATGGTTTTTATGATAGAAGATATACTGGAACAGAAATAGCTAAGATGTTTGGTATTAACCAATCAACATTTTCTAGAAAACTACCTAAAATCATTGCAAAACTAAGAACAATTTTGTTAAAAGAATATAAAACCACAAAAAAACAAAAAATATATAAAAAAGAACGATAGCTTTTTGTATTTTACTCTGTTATAATTAAAATGGAGATGATAATATGAAATCAAAAGTATATTTTACAAAAGAAATAACAAAGGAAAAACTAGTTGAAATATATGAAAAATTAGGAATAGAATTGCAAGGTAATGTTGCAATAAAAATTCACTCTGGGGAAAAAGGGAATCAAAATTTTTTGAGACCAGAGTTTTTTAAAGATATAGTAGAAAAACTAAATGGTACCATAGTAGAATGTAACACTGCTTATGATGGTATGAGAAATACGACAGAAAAACATTTGAAAAATATTGAAGAACATGGATGGAGTAAATTATATAAAGTAGATATATTAGATAGTACAGGAGAAATAGAACTGAGAGTAACAACTGGTAAACATTTAAAACTTAATTATGTTGGAAAAAACATAGAAAACTATGACTCTATGTTAGTAATTTCTCACTTTAAAGGTCATCCAATGGGAGGATATGGTGGTGCATTAAAGAATATGTCAATAGGACTAGCCTCATCCCATGGAAAAGCAGTAATACATGGAGCAGGTATAGAAGAAAATATTTGGACATCAGACCATGATTCATTTTTAGAAAGTATGGCAGAAGCTGCTAGCAGTATAATGCAATATAAAAAAGGAAAAATAGCATTTATTAATGTAATGTGTAATATGTCCGTTGATTGTGATTGTTGCAAAGTAGCAAAAAATCCAGAAATGAGCGATATTGGTATTTTGGCATCTATCGACCCAGTAGCACTAGATCAAGCATGTATAGATTTAGTGTATAATTCAACTGATGAAGGCAAGAAAAGTCTAATAGAAAGAATAGAATCACGTAATGGAATCTACACCATAGAAAAGGCAGAGAACTTAAAAGTAGGAACTAGGGAGTACGAACTAATAAACATAGATGAGGTATAAACAGATGAATGAATTGCAGTATAGATTAAACAATTATATATATAAAACAAAAATAAATAATGAGTTTGATGTAGATAAATATGTATCAAGCTGTTATGATAAATTTATTGAAAAAATAAACAATCTTCCGATTTCTGTAACAAGAGAGGAATTAGAAACAATAATAAGACAAATATATGATGTATTAAAATTTAAATTAACAACAGAGGAAATAATGCAAAGTATGGAGTCTTATTTACATTTTTTGGGATTAACAGTAACAGTTAGTCAAGTGAATATAGATAAAGAGTGGTGTATAGATAAAGTTATATATCTTAGTTGGAATATCTCTAGGGAAATAACAAAAAAAATTGG
>JAZUBJ010000117.1:0-3605 GCA_045638445.1 Bacilli bacterium
TTCAACTGGTGGAACAGATTTAATAGCTTTAATGATAAATAGAGCTATACCTAGTATGTCTTTATCAAAATGTATGACTTGCATAGATGGATTAGTTGTTATATCTTCAGGTTTAATAAATAAAAATCTAGAAACAAATGGATATTATTCAACAAATTTTATTGAAATACAAGAAGATTCAATTAAAACATATTATAAAGTTTCAATAGTATTATTAGTTATATTAAATATTTATATATTTACAATAAATGCAAAAGCTGCAATATTTATATGCATAATAATACCATTATTAATGATATTTGGATATAAAGAAGCAAAAAAAATGCAAATATCTACAGAAAAATCAGTTTATGAATACAAAAAAATAAAAGCACTAAAAAAATTTTTAAAAGATTTCACTTTAATAAAAGATAAAGATTTAGAATATATAAAATTATTAGAAGATTATATCGTATATGCATCAATATTTGATATGTATGATACAAACATAGAAAAATTATTAGAGAGAGTAAATTTAGAAATAAAACATTCACTAAAGCAAAAAAATAAATAGAACGTCAAAACGTTCTTTTTTTGTAATTTCCTTACTTATGGAAAGTTTTTCTAAGAACAAAGAAAAACCTTTAAATTTAAAATACTGATGTTATAATATAACTAAAATTAAATATCGATGTTTATGAAAGGAATAAAATAAATATATGATTAGAGACGAAGCTATTAGAAAAATCAAAGAAAAAGGAATAGAAAATTTAGAAGTAACAATACCATTTCTAAAAAATAAATTAAATTGTGAAGAATATCTAAGATTTGGATTTGAAATAGAAGCGCTTATTAACGAGAGTGTCATTAAATTAGATATGATGAAATTAGATGATTCAGATTACTTTAACAACAAAGGTTTTTTCGGTACTGGAGAAATGGTTTTATATGATGATAATGAATATGGAGGAGTAGATAATTGTATAGGTGGAGAAGTTGTAACACCTGTATTAAAAGATACCGAAGAAACTTGGGTAGATATTAAAAAAGTTTGTGAATATTTAAATAGATATGGATCGGTAACAGATCACTGTAGTGTTCATACAAATATAGGTGCACAAGCACTAGGAAGCGATTACAAAACTTGGTACAATTTTTTAAAAATAATTGCAGCATTTGAACCAGAAATATATAAATATATGTGTAATGGAGAACAAATAAGAGATTGCGCAATATCAGGTGGATTTAGAAATGGATTTGCAATGCCAATAGCTGGGTATATAAGAGAAGGATTAGAAAAAAGTGATGAAGAAAATGTAAGTGATATAAATACGCTATTAAATAATTGTAAATTTAATGGAGAATACACATATAGAAAAGATAAATCGATTTCATTAAAAGGAATATATATAGATAATAATAGAACATTAAAAGAAGAAGAATTAAATGAAAATGTATATGGAAGAAGAATAGAATTTAGAATGGCAAATGGAACATTTTCACCACATAGAATTCAAAATCAAATATTTTTAATTAATAGACTTATTCAAATATCAAGAAATTTAACAAAAGAACAAGAAAAAGTATTAGATGAAATTATAAAAAAATCACTTCCTAGCTACTATAATTCGATATTAACACCAGATAGAACAATAGATTGTGCTAACTTCTTATTTGATAATGATAAAGACAAATTACAATTTATATACACGGTTTTAAATTTAATAAAAAACCAAAATGAACTTAGTGATAAAGAAAAAGTACTAGAACTAATAAAATCAGGAAATATGGTTTTAGAATATCTAAGTAATGAATTTAAAAATGACAAAGAAATAGTATTAGAATCAGTTAAAATAGCAGGAAGCCAATTAAAATATGCAAGTGAAGAATTAAGAAATGATAAAGAAGTTGTACTACAAGCTGTAAAAACATATGGAAGAGCATTAGAGTTTGCAAGCGATGAATTAAAAAATGATAGACAAATAGTATTAGAATCAGTAAAAAATAATGGCCTTTCTTTAAAATATGCAAGCGAACAATTAAAAAATGACAAAGAAATAATTATGATAGCAGTTGATAATAATAAAGAAATTGCAAAATATTTAAATAAAGAAATACTATTAAATCAAGAATTTTTATTATTCCTGTATAAAGACAATGATGTAATTAAAAAATACTTATTAAAAGAACAAATAGAAGAAGCAGCATTTGTAGAATACGCTAAAAATGATTTTATAATATATAGATATCTATTAAAACAAATGTCACAAGGAAATAAAAAAGTTGATAATTATATATTAAAAATATTAGATGAAATAAGACAAAAAACAGTAAATAAAAAAGAACATGAAACAACAATAATAGATAAATATAGAACAATTGCATTAGAAACATTTAAAACATCTAAAATAGCAAACAACAAAAATGTAATGTATGGAGTTTTAAAAATAGATCCAAGTCTATTTGAATATTTACCACAAGAAGATAAAGATAACAAAGAAATCGCATTAAAAATCATTGAATTTAATAGTGTATATTTCATGTATTTAAATGAAAAATTAAGAGCTGATAGAGAAGTTGCATATAAAGCTGTAAAAATAAATGGTTCTTCTTTAAGACATGTAAGTGATAAATTAAAAAATGACAGAGAATTAGTACTAGAAGCAATAAGACAACATGGAAGATTTATTGAATATGCTAGTAAAGAATTAAGAGATGATAGAGAACTAGCATTAGAAGCATTAAAAAAAGATTCATACGGATTTCATTATCTAAGTAACACATTAAAAAATGATTTAGAAATTGTAAGATTAGCATTAAAAAATGATATAACAATATTTAAAGCATTAAGTGAAGAATTAAGAGGAAATAAAGAATTAGTACTAGAAGTTGTTAAAGTAAGAGGATGTTTAATAGAATATGCAAGTGATGAAATAAAAGAAGATATCGAAGTAGCAAAAGTTGCAATGCAAAATAATGAAAACGCATTTAGATATTTAGCAGAAAACTTAAGAAGTAATAGAGAACTATTATTAATGGCTGTAAAACAAAATGGAGAATTATTACGCTATGCAAGTATAGAATTAAAGAATGACAAAATTGTAGTACTAGAAGCAATGAAAAATAGAACAAACGCATTGTATTATGCAAGCGATGAAATAAAAGCAGATAAAGAAATAGTTATGATAGCAGTATCAAAAGATGTACATGCACTAAGATATGCAAGTAAAGAATTAAGAAATGATAAAGAAGTAGTACTAACAGCAGTAAGAAATGATGGGTATGCATTAGAATACGCAAGTGATGAACTAAAAAATGATTTAGAAGTAGTACTAGAAGCAATAAGTAAAAATAAAAATAACATAACTCATGCAAGTAAAGAAATGAGAGAAAAGGTAAAAATGCTAGCATTAAAAAGATAAAAGACTAATTTTAATTAGTCTTTTTAGAATGCTGAGAAAGTAAAAACTTTTTCTTTAGAAAAAATGTGTATTACAACTACTAAATCAAATACATTAGAAAATATATATAATTTTATAAAATACAACGAATCAGAAAACTTAGTTATTTATTAACTAAGTTTTTCTACAAATTGATAAAATAAAATCTTTTAAAAGTTCTTTTTT
>JAZUBJ010000118.1:0-19984 GCA_045638445.1 Bacilli bacterium
TATAATAAAGAAACAAAAAAAATATATAAAAAATTGATGAGTTTAAAAATGAAACCATCTAAGAAAATAGAATTATTTTTATATTATAGATTTCCGGTTTGTATTCAATCTATTAGAGGATTGTATTATAGAATAAATAAAAATAAAAGATGATGAAGGTGTTTAAATGAAAAAAATAGGAGTCGTAACTTTAAATGATTATGTTAATTTTGGAAATAGACTTCAAAATTATGCATTAGTTAAATATTTAAGTAAATTTAATGATTGTATAGTTTATAATATATGGCCAAAATCTTTGAAATTTATTATAAAGGATTTTATTAAAAGGTTTTTATATGTTGATAAATATAAAAGAATTTCTAAGTTTAGAAATTTTAATAGATTAATTAATACTTCAACTAAAATAAATGATTTTGATTATTATGTAGTTGGTTCTGATCAGGTGTGGAATCCTCAATGGTTAGATAAAGAACTGATGCTTTTAAGTAATGTTGATTCTAATAATAAAATATCATATGCTGCTAGTTTTGGAGTTAATGAACTTGAAGATTCTGAGAAAACTATATTTAAAGATTTTCTTCCAAGTTTTAAGTCATTATCAGTAAGAGAAAATTCTGGAGTTAATATTATTAAAAATTTAGGTTTAAAAAATAGTATTGAGGTTTCTATTGATCCTACAATGTTATTAACAGCTGATGAATGGAAAAAAGTTTCTAAACAACCTAAGAATTATAAAGGAGAAAAATATATATTAAATTATTTTTTGGGTGATATTTCTTTTAGTAGAAGAAAAGCTATTGAGAAAATAGCAAAAGAAAATAATTGTACAATAATTAATGTTTTAGATCCTAATGATAAATATTATATTTCTGGTCCTTCAGAATTTTTATGGTTAGAAGAAAATGCATTTTTGGTTTGTACTGATTCTTTTCATTCTTCCGTATTTGCGATTCTTTTTAATAAACCTTTTGTAATTTTTGATAGAGAAGAAAAAGGATTAAAGAATATGAGTACTCGAATTGATACATTATTGTCTAAGTTTCAAATTAATGATAGAAGATTTAATGGTAGAAATATAACAAAACAAAATTTAAATCATAATTATGAAAATGCTTATAAAATTTTAGAAGATGAAAGAGAAAAGAGTAAGGAATTTTTTAAATATAATTTAAATATAAAATAAAACCAAAAAGGAGGTTTAAATATGAATGATGGTAAACAAAGAAAAACTGGTGCTTTATTTTCATATGTTTTAATTATTGTTAATACTTTGATTTCAGTTTTATATACTCCTTTTTTAATTGCTAAATTAGGACAAAATGAATATGGTTTATATTCTCTTGTTACTTCAATAATAGGTTATTTAACTATTTTAGATTTAGGTTTTGGTAATGCTTTAATAGTGTATACTTCTAAATTTAGAGCACAAAAAAAATATGATGAAGAGAAAAAATTACATGGAATGTTTTTTGTTATTTTTTGTATAATTGGTTTAATAACTGGAATTTTAGGATTAATAATATATTTTAATGTTGAGAATATTTTTGGTTCTTCAATGACTTTAACAGAAATTTCAAAAGCTAAAATAATGATGTTGATATTGTCATTCAATTTAGTTGTTACTTTTTCTTTTAGTATTTATACATCAATAATTACTGCATATGAAAAATTTGTTTATCAAAAAATTATTGCTTTAATTAGCACTTTACTAAAACCTTTAATTATGATTCCTTTTCTTTATTTAGGTTATAAGTCAATTACAATGGCTGTTATTATTACTGCTGTAAATATTTTTGTTTTAATTTCTAATTATTTATTTTGTAAAAAGAAATTGAATATAAATATTAAATATAATGGTTTTGATAAAAAATTATTTAAATTAATATTTGGTTATTCTATATTTTTATTTTTAGGTTCTATTGTTGATAAGGTTAACTGGAGTGTAGATCAGTTTATTTTAGGAGCAATGGCGGGCACTGCTGCTGTATCTATATATTCGGTTGCTTCATTATTAAATACTTTATTCATTAATTTATCTACTGCTATAAGTGGTGTATTGCTTCCTAAAATGTCACAAATGGTAGCTAATAATGCTTCTAGTGAAAAAATGACAAAGGAGTTTATTAAGGTTGGAAGAATTCAATATTATATTATATTTTTAATGGCTAGTGGTTTAGTTTTATTTGGTAAACAATTTATATGTATGTGGGTAGGTAAAGAGTTTATAGAATCATATTATGTTGCATTAATTTTGATTTTGCCATTATGTTTTCCTTTGATTCAAAATTTGGGTTTAAGCATAATGCAAGCAATGAATAAATATAAATTTAAATCCATTTCTACATTTATAATGGCAATTTTTAATGTTTTAATTAGTATTATATTAGTAAAAAAATATGGTGTGATAGGTGCTGCAATGGGGACAGCTATTGCTTTAATTATTTGTAACATATTTATAATCAATATATATTATTATAGAGTTATTAAAATTAATGTTATTAAATTTTGGAAAGATATATTTATTTTAACATTAAAATTTATACTACCTGTATGTTTTGGAATTTTATTAATTAATATATTTGAAACTTATCAATTTTTATATTTTATAATTTCTGTAGGTATTTATTCAATTGTTTATATTATTTATTGTTATTTCTTATGTTTAAATAATTATGAAACAAATTTGATTGATAATTTATTAAAAAAATTACATATTATTAGGAGGTAAAATATGAATATTAAAAGTATGATAAAAAAAATCCCTGGAGTGGAATATACTTATAAATGGGTAAAATTTAAATTAGAATATATATATGATTTTAAGTTTTTTTATAAAAATTATTCACATAGTAAGTTAAATAAGTCAAAAATTGGATATAATATATTATTGATTGCTCATTCTATTGAAAAAGGTCTTATCAATGAGGAATTAAGACCTTTCGGTGTAGAAAAAGTTAAAGAATTAATTTTATTATTAGAAAAATATGATAAATTATATAATGATACTGATGCGTATGATTTTATTGTTGGAGTAAATTCTTTAAGAGAATATGCAAAAGTTTATGAAACTCAAAAATGGACTAAAAGGAATGAATATAAACTAGTTAAAGATTTTATTAATAGATATAATTCAGTAGAAATTGTTGATTTTGGAAAATTATTAGTAGATAAAAAAGAATTAAGTAAAGATTACAAGATTGATTATGGCAATTTTTTAAAAAGCAGACATTCATTAAGAAGTTTTGATAACAAAGAATTGTCTGATAAAGATGTAATTAAAGCAATTGATATGGCTATATTATCACCTAGTGCATGTAATAGACAAATGTGTAAAATTTATCAAGTAAAGAATAAGGAATTAGTCAACTTTGTTGTTAAAAATGGTCAAGGTTTTGGTGGTTTCAATTCAAATAGTATTAATATTTTTGTTGTTACTTTTGATGTTAATGCTAATTATTTTATTGGAGAAAGAAATCAAGGTTGGTTTAATGCAGGGCTTATTTCTATGAATTTCATTAACGCATTACATTCTCTTGGAATTGGTTCTTGTTTTGTTCAATTTGGAAATACAACAAAAGAAGAGGAATTGTTTAAAAAGAAATTAAATATTCCATCAAATGAAAGAATAGCTGTTCTAATAGGGTGTGGATATTATAAAAATTCTAATGTTTTTACTTTAAGTCCTAGAAAAAATATAAAAGATATATATAAAATTGTTGAATAAGGTAGGCGTGTTTATGAAAAAATATGATTATATTATTGTAGGTGCTGGGTTGTTTGGATGTACTTTTGCGTATGAGATGAATAAACTAGGTAAGAAGTGTTTAGTTATTGATCGTAGGAATCATGCTGGTGGAAATATTTATTGTGAGAATATTAATGGAATAAATGTTCATAAATATGGTGCTCATATATTTCATACGAGTGATAAGAAGATTTGGGATTATGTGAATAATTTTTGTGAATTTAATAATTATGTGAATAGTCCGATTGCTAATTATAAGGGGGAACTTTATAATATGCCATTTAATATGAATACATTTACTAAGTTATGGAGTGATGTTGTTACTCCTCTTGACGCGATGAAGAGAATAGAAGAGCAAAGAAGTGAAGTTTCTGGTATTGAACCTTCTAATCTTGAAGAGCAGGCTATTAGTTTAGTTGGTCGTGATATTTATGAAAAGTTAGTTAAAGGGTATACGGAGAAACAATGGGGTAAAGATTGTAAAGAATTACCTTCATTTATAATTAAGAGATTACCTGTTAGATTTACTTTTAATAACAATTATTTTAATGATAGATATCAAGGAATACCTATTGGTGGATACAATGTTATTATTGATAAAATGCTTGATGGGTGTGATGTTAAACTTGGTGTTGATTTCTTAAAAGATAAAGATAAATATTTGTCTCTTGGTAATAAAGTTTTATATACTGGGATGATTGATGAATATTTTAATTATAGTTTGGGTAATCTTGATTATAGAACATTAAGATTTGAAAATGAGATTCTTGAAGATGTTGATGATTATCAAGGTAATGCTGTGTTTAATTATACTGATAGGGAAACTCCTTATACTAGAATAATAGAACATAAACATTTTGAATTTAATACTTGTCCTGGTACTGTAATAACTCGTGAGTATCCGAGTGATTGGAAACTTGGGGACGAAGCGTATTATCCGGTTAATGATGAGAAAAATAATACTTTATTTGAAAAATATAAAGAACTTGCTAGTAAGGAATCTAATGTTATATTTGGTGGTAGACTTGGTCATTATAAATATTATGATATGGATAAAGTTATTATGGCTGCGCTTGAATTAGTAGAACTTGAAAAATAAAATGTATTTTGTGAAAATACATTTTTATTTTGTTTTTTGTTTTACATGATATAATTTTATTGATAGAGAGTGCGGTGAAATTTTATGAAAAATATTATTTCTAATATTCAACGTTTTTGTTTGCATGATGGTCCTGGAATTAGAACTACCGTATTTTTTAAGGGATGTAATTTAAGATGTCCGTGGTGTTCTAATCCTGAGAATATTTCTTTTGATATTGAGAAATCGGTTGATGGTAATGTTGTGTTTGGAAAAGAATATACTTTAGATGAGATTTATGAAGAGGTAATGAAAGATAAAATATATTATGAAAGTAATGGTGGTGTAACTTTTTCAGGTGGAGAACCATTATGGCATTTTAAAGAAATTGAACCTCTTTTAAATAGAATAAAAAAAGAAAATGTTACGATTGCTGTTGAGAGTGCTCTTATTGTTCCGATTGAATATATTAAAATTGCAGAAAAGTATGTTGATTATTTTTTGATCGATATAAAAATTTTAACAGGTGATGCAAAAAATATGATAAATTCTGATGAAAATATTTTTTATAAAAATATAGAATATCTTCTAAAAAGAAAAGCTAGTATTAAATTTAGAATTCCTTTAGTAAAAGGTTATACTGTTACTAGTGATAATTTAAATATAATATATGATTTTTTAATTAAATATAATATTAATGAAATAGATGTTTTTAATGTACATGGTTTGGGAAAAGAAAAATATAAAAGTTTGGGAAAAGAATATAAAAAATTTTCTATTATATCAGATGATGAAATTGAAAAAATAGTTAATAAATTTGGTGGTATTAAGGTTAATATTTTAAGGATTTAAATTTAATTTTGTGTTATACTTTAAATAAGGTGATGATATGGGATTTATAGAATTTTTTGTTATATTTTTAGCAATTATGATTGTAAGTTCAATTGGATTTAAAAATTATGTTTGGTTTATATCTTTGGGATATGGACTTGGTATAAGCATTACAGGAATTATGTTACTTTTTATGTATCATAGTGTTTTAGATATTTATGGAGTACTTGCTTGTGTTATTTTTATTCTTTATGGATTTAGATTAAGTGGATATCTTGTTTATCGTGAATTTTTTGGTAAGTCATATCTTAAGAGAATGAAAGGAGAAATTAAGAGTAGTAAAGGTATGCCATTATTTGTTAAGTGTATGCTTTGGGTTACTTGTGCTTTATTATATTTCATGATGTGTTCTCCGATTATATTTAGAATTGCTAATTTTGCTGTAAGTGATACTACATTTAAAGTTGGTATGATTGTAATGGTAGCTGGTATATTACTTGAAGGTGCTGCTGATTTACAAAAGAATGCTGCGAAGAAAAAGAATCCTAAGAGATTTGTTGATACTGGTTTATATAGAATAGTTAGATGTCCTAATTATTTGGGTGAATTAATTATGTGGACTGGTGTTTTAATTGCTGGTTGTACTGCGATGAGTGGTGTTCTTCAATGGGCAGTTGGAATTATTGGATACATAGGAATTGTATTTGTTATGTTTAGTGGAGCTAGAAGACTTGAAATTCGTCAAGATAAGAATTATGGAGAAGATAAAGAATATAAGAAATATAAGAAGAGTGTTCCAATATTAATACCTTTTATACCTTTATATAGTGTTAAAAAACATAAATGGTTAGTTGCATAGCATCAATAAAATTGATGCTTTTTATTTGGTTTATGTTATAATAATTCACTAATGGGGGAATAGTTATGTCACATATTGTGTGTAGTGAAGAGAAGATTTCTAGTTATCTTGATATGATTAGAAGTAAAAAGTGGGATGAAGATGATATTCTTTTGATACTTGATGGTATTATTCCTAAGTGTGATAAAACTAAAATAAATGTTGATGTTAGTGATAAGAGTGGTCCTGCTTATTTTGATAGTGAACTTGAACTTGTTCATATAAATCCTTCTGAATTAAATTTATATGTTAGTGGATATACTGCTGATATGATTATTATGAATAATGATTTATCTAAGTGTGTTCATGATTTATATGCATATAATTTACTTTATGCTTTAATTCATGAAGTTGAACATGTTTATCAATATATGGTTGGTATGGGATATATTAGTTCTCCATATGAAGTTATACATGATTTATATAATAAATTGTTTGTTTATAAAGTAACTGATATTAGTGTTATTAAAGATATATTATTGTTTAGGAAAATGTTATATTCTAAGAAAATTGATTTTGTTCTTGAGAGAAATGCTAATATTGAAACTTGTGAATTATTAAGAAGAGTTTGTGAATATGAAAATAATAAAAACATATTTGGTAGTATAAATCGTGAATATTTATTATATATGAAACTTGGTTATTTGAAGAAGAAATATAATGGTTCTTTTGATGAGTCTTTTAGTAAATTATGGAGAAAAGATTTATTTGATGGTGTTGTTAGTGAAGAGATAAGTGTCGAAGAAAGAATAAGATATGGTTTACCAATAGATGATGAGAGTAGGAAGTTATTACTTAGATTGGAGTGATTTTTGTGTCACATATAGTTAGTGAAAATGATGATTTGAATTTTTTACATAATTATCTAGAATTAATTCGTAGTCGTGGATATAATTATGATAGTTTATATGAAATATTAAATGGTATTATTCCTGTTAATGATAAATTTAATGTTGATATTAAGATTGATAATGATGGTTATACAGCGTATTTTTCTGGATTTAATAGATTTATTCATTTGAATCAAGAAGATTTGTTAAAATACGTTAATAGTATGGTAGATGAGGTTATTAAAATGTATCCTAGTTTAGCTAAGAGTAGACAGGAGTTATTTTCATATATTGTTTTGTTTGTTTTATGTCATGAAGTTGAACATGTTTATCAGTTTATGTTTGGTCATGATTATTTAGAACATGATTATAAAATAGTTCGTGATTTATATAAAAATATGACAGAGTTTTCTACTTCTAAGAATACGCATCCTTTAATTAGGAAAATATTACTTGAAAGATATAAGTATGTTAAAGATAGAGCTACTTTTGTTTTAGAGAGAAATGCGAATGTTGAAGCTTATGAATTATTGCATAGATTATCTTTACTTGAAGGAAATGAAGATATAATTAGATTTATTAGTAATCAGTATTTATGGTATAGTGCTTGTGGTTATCTTAAATTAAGAAATAATGGTTCTTTTGAAGAATCCTTTAGAGATACTTGGAGACATAAATTGTTTAGATCTTTTGATTTTAGTGAAGATATTAGTACTGAGGAGAGAATTAGATATGGATTACCTATTGAAGATGAAGATAGAATTAGTTTGCTTAAGAAATTTATTGATACTCGTGAAAATAAACATTAATGATAATGTTTATTTTTTTTGATATAATTGATTTATGAAGAAAGAAGTTTTAGAAAATTTAAATAATATTAATGAGAGTGAAAAGAAAGAGTTAATTAAATTACTTGAAGATAATACTAATATTGGTGAGTATTTAAAGTCTGGTTATGAAGAAATTATGAACAGGTGGAAGAGTGAATATCCTATGTTTGATATTCCTACATCACTTGTTTCTATAAGTATTAATGGAGTTACAAATTATTATAATTTGGGTAATAATCATTATGATGAGAATACTGTTTTTGATATAGCATCAATGACTAAACTTTATACTGAGTTTATTTTATTTGATGTGATTGATGAATATGGACTTACTTTAGATACTAAGATTCGTGATATAGTTAGTTTTTATGAGTCTATTGGTGATTTAACTTTAATGGATTTAATTAGTTTTAATAATACATATAAAACAAAAATAGATATAAGAGAATGTAAAAATAAAAAAGAAGCAATTGAAGCACTTAGAACTATATATATTGATGAAGAGAAAATTGGTTATTATTTGTATACTGATTTACCTATAATGGTTTTAACTGATATTATGGAGGAATATACTTCTTTAAGTTATAAAGAGTTATTTGATAAATATATTATTTCTAAATATAATCTTAATGATACATATTTAGATATTAATATGGGAGAAAGGTATATTACAGTTAATAAAAATTTAGTAAATGATCCTAAAGCTAATATAATGGGTGGTTATTATGGACATGGTGGTGTTAAAGCTAGTAGCAAAGATTTTATTAAATTTTTAAATTCAGTTTTTGAAAGTAAATATAGAGATTTATTTACAACTGTTAGTAAAACGTTAAATAGTGATGGTAGTGCTTGTGTTAAAAAAGCTCTTGTTGGTAACTTAAATTTAAGTGTTAGTAATGATGATAGTCTTGCGAGTAAATATTTACCAAAAGAAGGTTTTGCGATTCAGGGAAGTGTTAGATGTCATGGTGAAACAGCAATATTTAAAATTGATTATAAAGAGTATGAAGTAAGCATTTCTATATTTATGGATTTATATACTCAAGTTGATAATATTTTAGAATATGAAAAAGTAAGTGGAAATGTTATTACTAAAGAATATAGTTTAAATGGTTATGATAATTTGATTATGTGTGATGTTAGAAGTTTGTTATCTTATAAGAAACATTATAAAGAATTTACTAATTTAGTTGGTAAAGCAAGAGTTATTGAACTTTATAATCATATAAAAGAAGTAATAAGAAGTAATTATAGTGAATAGTCCTTTTGGACTATTTTTATTTGGAAAAGTAGTGTTTATGTTTTTTTAAACTAATAATATATTAGGAGGATGCATGAATTATTATGAAGAGATAAAAGTTAGGTTAATAGATAATGAAATAACTAAGAAGGTAAAAGATTATAGTAAAAATAAGAGTGACTTAGATACATATTATTATGTTGGTAAAATGTTAAGTGAAGCTGGTAAACATTATGGAGAAGGTATAGTTAGGGAATATTCTATTAAATTAAAAAATGATTTAAATAAAAATTATAGTCAGTCTACATTAAAAAGAATGAGACAATTTTATTGGATTATTGAAAAAGGTGCGCCACTGGTGCACCAATTAACATGGAGTCATTATCAAGAACTTTTAATTATAAAGAATGTAGATATAATAAATAGATTTATTATTATTAAATATTGAATTTAATTGTTATGTAGTTGTGGAATTAAAAGTTGTTGAGTTGAGAAAAGAACATATTGTACAGATTGAAGTTTATATGAATTATATAGATATGAATGTTAAGAAAATATATCATGATAAGACTATAGGAATAATTATATGTAAAGTTAATAATAAGTTTATACCAAAAAGACATAATACAAAATTTCATAATTTTTAAATTATAATTGGGTAAATTGATATATATAAATTCTTCAGACTTGTCTGAAGAATTTAGAAAGGAGAAATTTAGTGGAAATAAATGCATTAGAAAATGATGAACAATTAATAACTAATATGTATAATCAAATATCAAATGTTATTACTGAAAATAAAACAAAAATGATTTATCAAATAAATAGTACTTTGGTAGAAACTAATTTTATGATTGGTAAAATTATTGTAGAAAATGAACAAAATGGAAATATTCGTGCAGAATATGGAAAAGATATATTAAAAAAATTATCAAAAAAATTAACCAATGAATTCGGTTCTGGATTTAGTTTGTCTGGTTTATATAATATGAGATTATTTTATAATAGATATAAAAATTTCCAACCACTGGATGGAAATTTAAGTTGGAGTCATTATTGTTATTTAATTTATATAGAAGATGACGATGAAAGAAGTTTCTATGAAAAAGAATGTATTAATTCTAAATGGTCAAAAAGAGAATTAAAAAGACATATTGATTCATCACTATTTCAAAGGTTATTATTATCAAATGGCAAAACAAATAAGAAAAAAGTATTTGAATTATCCAAAAAAGGACAAACAATAAATAGTCCTACTGATATATTAAAAGAACCTTATGTATTTGAATTTTTAGGTATTAAAGAAAATAAACCATTACTTGAAAGTGATTTGGAAAAGAATTTAATAAATCATTTATCTGCATTCTTGATGGAACTAGGAAAAGGTTTTATGTATGTAGGAAATCAAGTAAGAATAACTCTTGATAATAATACACATTATTATGTTGATCTTGTTTTTTACAATAAAATATTAAGAACATATGTTTTAATTGATTTAAAAATGGATGATATGAAACCAGAATATGCTGGACAAATAAATATGTATGTTAATTATTATAATAAGGAAATTAAAGATGAGTTTGATAATGAAACAATTGGTATTGTTCTTTGTACTGGTAAAAAAGGTGTAACCATGGAATATGCTTTAGGTGGTCTATCTAATAATATATTTGCATCAACTTATACTTATTACATTCCAAATAGGGATGAATTAATAAATGAGGTAGAAAAAGTATTGAATGGGCAATGATATCAGTTCAATTGACAATATTAATATGTATGTCTTTTTCAAAAAGAAACAAATAAGTATATTATAAAGTATTGTTCTGATGAGAGGATTGTTGCTTGTGAATATGAATTATTATGATAAAAAGATTTATTGACTTGAAAAAGTGGTTGAACTATAATATTTCTAGTAATATGAAAGGAGGAATTATGTTAGAATTAAAAAACATTTCATTTACTAGAGATAATAAAAAAATATTAGATAATATAAATTTAACTTTAGAAGAAAATAAGTTTTATGTAATAACTGGTCAGAATGGTTCTGGTAAGAGTACTCTTGCTAAAATTATCATGGGTATTGAAAAACAGGATAGTGGTCAAATATTATATAATGGTATAGATATTTCTAATTGGAGTATTGATGATAGAGCTAAGAGTGGTATATCTTATTCTTTTCAACATCCGGTTAGATTTAAGGGAATTACTGTTCATGATTTGATTTGTCTTGCTGCTGGAAAATATATGAGTAGAAATGAAACTTGTGATATATTAAGTAGAGTTGGTCTATGTGCTAAAGAATATATTGATAGAGAAGTTAATGATTCTTTAAGTGGTGGTGAACTTAAGAGAATAGAGATTGCTACTATATCTGTTAGAGATAGTGATTTAACTATTTTTGATGAACCTGAAGCTGGAATAGATTTATGGAGTTTTAATAATTTAATAGATTTATTTAAGAAAATTAGAAAAGATAAGAATGGTTCTACTTTAATAATTTCTCATCAAGAGAAGATACTTGGCATTGCTGATAAAATTATTTTAATGAAGAATGGAAAGATTGTTAAAATAGGTAAAAAATCAGAAGTGATGAAGAGTCTAGATTTTAATAGTTCTTGTCCTATTATAGGAGGGTACAAAAATGAATGATTTAGATAAAGAATTACTTAAGACTATAAATGGTAGTTTTGAATATAAAGGTGCTTATAATGTTAGAAAGAACGGGGAGAGTATTGGTAGAAATATTACGGAATTTACTAATATTATAAGTAAAGAAAATAAGAGTGGTCTTGATATTTATGTTAAAGAGGATGCTTATAATGAGGTTATAGATATTCCTGTTTTAATAACTGAAGAGGGGATTCAAGAAACTGTGTATAATGACTTTTATATAGGTAAAAATGCTAATGTTACTATTATTGCAGGATGTGGTATACATAGTGAATATGAAGCTGATGCTGAGCATGATGGAATTCATAGATTCTTTTTAGAAGAAGGTTCTAGTGTTAAATATATGGAAAAACACTATGCTGAGGGTGAAGGTAGAGGAAAGAAAATTATAAATCCTGTTACTGAAATATATATGAAAGAATATAGTTCTATGGAAATGGAAACTTCTCAAATAAAGGGGATTGATGATGCAAATAGAACTACTAAGTGTGAACTTGAACATGGTGCTAAGTTAGTTATTAACGAGAAAATTATGACTCATAATAATCAAAAAGCTAAGACAATATTTGAAGTTAAATTGAATGGTTTAAATTCAAGTGCTAAAGTTTCATCTCGTGCTGTTGCAGTAGATAAATCAAAACAAGTATTTATTTCTAATGTTGAAGGGAATGATGAGTGTTTTGGTCATGTAGAGTGTGATGCAATTCTTAAGGATTCAGCTAAGATTAGTGCTACTCCTAAAATAGTTGCAAATTCTACAGATGCAATGTTAATACATGAAGCTACTATTGGTAAAATAGCAGGGGAACAGTTAATTAAATTAATGACTCTTGGTCTTAGTAAAGAGAAAGCAGAAGAAACTATAATAAATGGATTTTTAAAATAATGTAAAAATCCATTTTTTTATGTAAAATATGTTATATATTTGTTTTAGTTGTGATAAAATATAGTATGAAGTAGAAGAGTCTATATAGGATGTGATAATAAATGTTAGAATTAAAGAAAATTACAAAAATTTATGAAGTCGGAGATACAAGTCAAACTGCTTTAAATGGAGTTAATTTAACTTTTAGAGAAAATGAGTTTGCAGCAATACTTGGTCCTAGTGGTAGTGGTAAGACAACTTTATTAAATATAGTTGGTGGTCTTGATAAGTATACTAGTGGTGACTTAGTAATTAATGATATTTCTACTAAGGAATACAAAGATGCTGATTGGGATAGTTATCGTAATCATAGAATAGGTTTTGTTTTCCAAAGTTATAATTTAATATCACATCAAAGTGTTTTACAAAATGTTATACTTGCTTTGACTCTATCTGGTATTTCTAAAAAAGAAGGTATTAAAAGAGCTAAACAAGCTTTAATTGATGTTGGACTTGAAGATCATATATATAAGAAACCAAATCAATTATCTGGTGGTCAAATGCAAAGAGTTGCAATTGCTCGTGCTCTTGTTAATAATCCAGATATATTACTTGCAGATGAACCAACTGGTGCTCTTGATTCTAAAACTAGTGTTCAAATTATGAAGTTACTTAAGAAAATAGCAAAAGATAAACTTGTTATTATGGTTACTCATAATCCTGAACTTGCTAAAGAATATTCAAATAGAATTATTGAACTTAAGGATGGTAAGATTACATCTGATTCTAATCCTTTTGATGTTAAAAAGGATAAAGAACTTGAAAAATATGTTAAGACTAAAAAAACTAGTATGTCTTATTTAACTGCACTTGGTTTATCATTTAATAATTTGATGACTAAGAAAGGTAGAACTGTGCTTGTTGCGTTTGCTGGTTCAATAGGAATTATTGGTATTGCATTGATTTTATCATTATCTACTGGTTTTCAAAATTATATAGATAAGTTGCAGGAAGATACTTTATCTTCTTATCCATTAACGATTACTCGCGATTCAGCTGATATGACATCTATGTTACTTTCAATGGTTAGTGATAGTTCTAATGTAGCTGAAGGTGACATGGTAGTAGAACAACAGTATGTTGCTTCAATGTTTTCTAATATTAAAACTAATGATATGAAATCATTTAAAAAATATTTAGAACAAAATTATAATAAAGTTGATAAAGACATTTCTACTATTAAATATAGTTATAGTGTAGACCCACTTATTTATACTAAAACACTCGATGGGAAAATAGTAAAAGTAAATCCAAACTCAATGTTTACATCAATGTCTGGTGGAAATGGTATTACAAGTTTATATTCATCATATTCAAGTGTATTTACTCAATTAATTGATGATCAAAAAGCACTTGATACTCAATATGATGTTCTTGCTGGTTCTTGGCCTACTAAGTATAATGAAATGGTTTTAGTTTTACCTGCTAAGAATGCAATTCCTGATATGTTAGTTTATTTCTTAGGACTTAGAGATATAGATGAGTTATATGATATGGTTACTAAGTTAATGTCAGGTGAAAGTGTTACAGAAAGAAATGAGCCTTTAAAACTTAGTTATGAAGATTTAATGAATATAGAATTTAAACTTGTTAATCCATCTGATGTATATAAATATAATAATAAATATAAAATATATGAAAATATGGAGAATGATGAAGAATTCATTAAAAAATTATTTAATGGTTCTGAAGGGTTAAAAATATCTGGAATTGTTACTGCTAAAAAAGGTGTTTCTTCTATGGCATTAACTCCAGGTGTAGCTTATAGAGCAGATTTGATTGAACATATTATAGATAAAGCAAAAAATTCAGAAATTGTTAAAAAGCAATTAGCAAATACAAGTGTGGACGTATTTTCTGGAAAGAATTTTGATGAATTAGATGAAAAAAATACTGAACTTGATTTTGAGGATATGATTAGTATTGATGAGAAAATGTTAGAGAGTGCATTTAATATTAAGATTGATCAAAAATCTTTAGAAAAAACAACAACTAATTATATGAATCAAATTAGTGATTCTATTACAACAGATACAACTCCTGCAGCAAATGATTTTGATATGACACTTGTTACTTTTGCAACTGATATATTAAAAGATTATGCTGAAAATCCGTTAAGAGAAATGCCTCTTAATCCAATGGCTCCTGAGATGAAATTCCCTATGATTTCTGAGAGTGATGTTAAAACTATAGTAAATAATTTTATGTTAAAAGATACAAGTAAGAAATTCATAAATGAACTTGAAAAGAATTATGTTATTCCTGCTAGTATATATACTCAAACATTTACACAAGTTTTAGAATCATATCTTACAGGTTATGTTCAAACAGCTGGTGCTATGATGGGAGAAAAGCTATATGATGAGAATGGTGGATTAATGGCTGTTGCTCCAGCAGATGAAGCTACAATTAATCAAACTGTTCAAGGTCTTATGAGTCAAGCAATGATTCAAGGTTTAAAACAAACAATGGCTACTCAAATGACAGAAGCTGTTATGAAAAAAGATATTCTTACAAATGTTGGAAGTTTAACTCAAACATTAATGGGAAGTGTTGCTAATGCATTTGATGTTAATCCTGACAAAATAGCAGCAGCATTTAAGTTTGATTTAAGTGAAGAAGAACTTGAGAGAATTATGAGTGCGATGATGTCATCTAATGAGAAGAAATCATCAGCATCTAATTTAAATCAACTTGGATATCAAGATGTTGAAGAACCTACAAATATGTCTTTCTATTTTAATAGTTTTGATGCTAAAGAAAGATTTATGGAATTTATAGATGATTATAATGAAATGCAAGAATCTCATAAAGATGAAGATAAAGTAATTCGTTATACTGATTTAACTGGTATACTTATGTCATCAGTTAAAACTATCGTTAATAGTGTTAGTTATGTATTAATTGCTTTTGTTTCTATTTCACTAATTGTTTCATCAATTATGATTGGTATTATTACTTATATTTCTGTACTTGAAAGAACAAAAGAAATTGGTATTTTAAGAGCAATTGGTGCGTCTAAAGGAAATATTTCTTCTATATTTAATGCTGAAACATTTATTATTGGATTATTATCTGGTATGTTTGGTATAGCATTTACTTTATTTGCAATACCAATAATTAATTTAGTAATTCATAATGTTACTGGTAATATGGATATAAATGCTGTTTTACCTTTAGTTGGTGGAGTGTTACTTGTAGTACTTAGTGTAATACTTACATGTATAGGTGGTCTTATTCCTTCATATTCAGCATCTAAGAAAGATCCTGTTGTTGCACTTAGAACAGAATAATAAAAATAGTTCAAATGAACTATTTTTTTTTTGGTTTTTTTTGTATAATTGATATGTATGAAAAGTGTAGTTATGAAAATTGAGAGCAATGGTTCTAATATTATCAAAGATAATAATTTTTTGTTTGAGGCTTTTGAAAATAGACTTGTTACAAGACTTAAAATTATATTTGAAAAATATAAAATACCAATTAATCAAAAATTATTAAAGAAAAATTTAGAAGAGAATTTAATTAATAATTTATATGATATTAATAGTGATGTTGTTACTAGATATGTAAAGTTAATTGGTAATTATGAGAAAATTGTTCAAAAGTATGTATCTGATAATATTGAAACTAGTGTAATTAAAAAGTCTACAATGAAGTTTATAGAAGAGATTTCTAAGAAGAATAAGGATGCTGTTAATAAAAATGTTTCTAATAATTTCATAGAATATATTAATTCTATAATATATGTTTATGATAACTATAATTTAAATAGTGAAGTTATTAATAGAATTAATGACGATATTCGTGAGATTGTTAATGAGTTTAATAGAAACAATTATAATTTTGTAATTGAATCTATAAATATAGTTATAAAAAATATTATAGATAATATGTAGGGGGATTTATGGAATTAAAAGATTTAAAAAAATATGAACCAATATATGTTATTGGACATTCAAATATTGATATTGATTCTGGAGTTTCATCTAAGATAATGGCTGATATTTTAAATGATAAAGGTATTGAAGCTTATTATGCAGTGCTTGAGGATAAATACGAGTTTGACGCTTACAATAAAAAAATGGTTGATGATTGTATGGAATTTAAACCAGTTGTTGTAAGTAGAGATGATATTAAAAATCATAATTGGTTTTTAGTTGATCATAATGATAGACTACAATCAGTTGGGATGGACGCGAATGTTTTGTGTGCGATTGACCATCATCCGAATGCTGGTAATGTGGATGATGTTGAGATAACTGATGTTTGTTCGACTGCTCTTCATATATTTAATAAATATAGGAATGAATATGAATTTAGTGATGAGCAAAAATATCAAATATATTTGGCATTTTTAAATGATTCTACTTTTGGACGTGCTTCAAGATATAAAGAGAGTGATGAAGCGATAGCTCGTGAACTTGGTTTTAATTATGATTATAATGTTTTATTTAAAAAGTATTTTATACCTACTGATATAAGTAATGGTGTGTTAAGTAAACTTTATAATGGACATAAGAAATATCAATTTGATGATGTGTATTTTGAGAGTGGTTATATTGAACAATTTGGTATTGATGGACTTGACGAGTATATAAATATAATTAATTCTATGGATGCATTTTTAGGAGTTTGGGTAGATTACGAAAATGGTCAAACATATGCATATTTTAAATATGATGGTGTACTTAAAGTTTTATTTTATGATTTTGTTGCATCGAGAGCTACAACAATATTAAATGATGTGATAGAATATTTAAAAAGCAAAGAAAAGAAATTAAGTAGGGTGATAAAATGAAAAGTATTTATACTATGGTAAAGGAGTTTAAAAGTAAATATCCGAAGTGTATTGCATTTAGACTTTCAACACATGCTAAAGTAATTGAAGATCATTTATATGATGGTGAAAAAGTTAATTATGTTTTTTGTGGACAAAAAAATGAAGCATTTTTATCTTTTTTTAGTTCATGTGTTGTTGCAATAACTGATCAAAGATTAATAGTTGGACAAAAGAGAATTTTCTGGGGATACTTTTTTACAACTGTAACTCCTGATTTATATAATGATTTAAAAGTAATAAATAATTTAATATGGAGTGATGTTAATATTGATACTGTTAGTGAGAAAATATATATTTCAAATTTAGATCCACAAGCAGCTATTGATATTTCTAAACATATTACTAAATTTATGATGGAAGAAAAGAAAAAATATGGTAAAAAGGATAAGTAAAATATTAATTTCAATTGTATTATTATTTGAAGTTGTATATGCAAGTAATGTTGATTTAGTAAGTGAAAAGTATATTTTGTATAATTTAACTGAAGATAAGGTTATGATGGAAAAAGATGCTAATGTTAAAACTGATATAGCTAGTTTAACGAAGATAATGACTATTATAGTATCTATTGAAAATATTAAAGATTACAATGAAAAGGTTACAATTACTAATGATATGTTAAAAGATATTGCATGGGATGTTAGTGTTGCTGGTTTTAAAAAGGGTGAAGTATTAACATATAATGATTTATTATATGGAGCTATGCTTCCAAGTGGAGCTGATGCTTGTAATGCTCTTGCCATATCTACTGCAGGTAGTCTTGAGAATTTTGTTAAATTAATGAATGAAAAAGTTAAGGAACTTGGTTTAAAAAATACTAGTTTTGCAAATGTAGTAGGATTATATGATGAAAATAATTATAGTAGTGCTAATGATGTTGCTCAAATATTAATGTATAGTTTAAAAAATAAAAAGTTTAAGGAAGTTTTTGAAGCAAAATCATATGTTTTATCAAACGGAAAAGAGCTTAAGAGTACTGTTAGTTATTATGGGAAAGATACAGATGTTAGTTTAATAACTGGTGCTAAAACGGGATATATTAAAGTAGCTGGAAGGTGTCTTGCTAGTACGTCTACATCAAATGGAAGTGATTATTTATTTGTAACGTTAAATGCTTTTTCAAGTGATAAAGCAGTACATATAAAGGATGCATTAAATGTTTATAATTACTATAAAGATAATTATAGTTATCATGAATATATAAATGAAGAAGATATAGTTGCTACACTTGATACTAAGTGTTCACTTGAAGATGAGATTAAACTAAAATCTGGTGTTAGTAAAAAGTATTACTATGATAATAGTTTTGATAAGAATAAAGTTAAATATTATTATAATGGAGAAAACATTGTTTCTTGTTTTACGGAAAAAGGCAGTAAACTTGGAGAAGTAATTGTTAAATATGATGGACAAGAAATAGATAAATTTGATTTATTGTATGATGGTGGTTTAACTTTTTCACTTAAAAGTTTTTTACTTGAAAACATTATTGTAGTTATTATTGGTGTATTTATTTTAATTAAAATTAAAGGAATTATTTTTGAATAGTTTCTTTTTTTATTTTTTATTTTATTATATAATATTTGATAGAATATAATAGGTGATAATATGAATAATAAAAAAGGGTTTACGCTGGTAGAAATAATTGCGACGATTGCAATACTTTCAATTATAGTTTTAATTTCTGCACCAAGTGTAATGAAAAGTTTTAATAAAAGTAGAATTCAGGCAATGGTTATACAAGAAAATAAACTTATTGAAACAGGCGAAGTATTCCTTGATGATTTTTGTAAAGATGCTATTGATGATTCCTACAGAGAACAATGTGAAGTATATTATCAAGAACTTGTGTTATCTAATGAGGATAGAGAAGCTAATAAAGATGTATTAAATAAAAACAAAATATATAAATATATTTGTGTAGATGATATGAAAGAATTAAACTATTATACTGAAGATTTAAAATTTTCAGGAACACCATGTCAAGGTGTTGTTGTTTATGAAATAGATTATTATACAAATAGACAAACAGATGCTTATTCATATGTTAAGTGTGAAGAAGCGTATAGGACACAAGATAGAAATGTAAAA
>JAZUBJ010000119.1:0-9799 GCA_045638445.1 Bacilli bacterium
TATGAATAAAGAAACAAAAGTACAAATTACAATTATAGTAGTACTAAGTATAATATTAATAATTTTATTATTATCAGTAGAAAAAATGAATGGATTTATATTTGGATATGGAATGAAACCAATTGATGAAGAAGTTGAAAAAGAAACATCTAAGGAAGACATTGATACAGGAACAAAAGTCAATGAAAACAATATATATTTAAATGATTACAATACAAATATTACTATTACAAAAGGTGGAGAATATAATATAAGTGGTACATTTAATAAAACCATATTAATTGATTCAACTGAAAAAGTTGTATTAAATTTAAATAATGTAACTATTAATTCAGATATAACTTCAGCAATTGCAAATAAAGGAAACTCTGAATTAGTTATTAATGTATTAAAAAATACAACTAATATTTTGAAAGATAATGGTTCTAGTGAATTTGACGGATGTATTTATTCAAGCGGAAAACTTACAATTGAAGGAACTGGTATATTAAAAGTCTATGGAAATCAAGACGAAGGAGAAGGAATCGCAACTACTGATGCAGATATAACTATCAATGGTGCAGAAATATATATTGAATCAAATGACGACGGGTTAAACGCAGGAGGAGATAACGGAGGAATTATCACAATAAACGGCGGAAACACAACTATTAAAGCAAATGGAGACGGAATAGATTCAAATGGAAGTTTAATCATAAATGGAGGAAGTATTTATACTATAGGATCTTCAAAAGGTGGAGATGCAGGAATAGATACAGATAGAACATTTGAAATAAATGCTGGAGAAGTTATTGCGCTTGGATCTGACATGATTCAAAATCCAGATAAATCATCTAAACAAAAATATGTGAGTTTTACTCTAGATAATAGTATTAGTAGTGGAAGTAAAATATCTTTAAAAAAATCAAATGAAGAAATAATAAGTTTTGAAGCAAAAGAAGATTTCAAAACATTAATATTAAGCAATTCTAAAATAAAAACAGGAACATATTATTTGTATGTAAATGGAAATAAAACAAATAATAGTTTCACTATTAACTAGGAGAAAATAATGAAAAAGACAATAAAAAATAGAATATTAACATTTATTATAGGATTATTATCTGGCTCAATAATAACAACACTAGGATTTATGATTTACTTAAAAGGAATACAAGGTGAAATGAATAGACCACAAATGAATCATGAAATGTTTGAACCTAATTCACAAATGGGAAATCCACCAGAAAAACCAAATGGACAAATGCCAATTGGACTTCCAGAAAGAATGAAAAACTATTATAAATAATAAGAATATTTTAATTAAAATATTCTTCAGGCCGTTGACAAAGTCTACTTTTTAAATAGACTTTGTCTAATGGCCTTTTTTGTTCCAACTTTTTATCTAAAAAATAGCATATTTATATAATTGTTATACAAAAATGCTCTTAATTTTGATGCTTTTCTCCCACTTTTAAATAATAATTCTTTTATAAATTTTTAATTTGGGTTTTGTCTACACTCTGAAGTAGATTTAAAATCAACTTTTTATAGTAAATGAAATTGTGATATAATATGGTTCAATTAGGTGATAAAATGAGCGAAATGGAATTGATAATTCGAATAATGATATCTAATGCATATTATTATGGAAGTACAAATAAAATAGATTTTCAAGATAAAAGCATTAACCAAATAGTTCAAAAATTAAATGAATTATTTAGGAAATATAATTATAAAATAGAATTTACAAATGAGAATTATAAAGAATTAATGTTATCAATATTTGGAGATACAATATATGTAGATGATAGACCATATAATCAAAATTGGTTTGGATTATATGATGAAGAACAACAATATTTAGAGATGATTCACTTATCACAAGAACAAGCAAACAAGTGGCTTTTATTAATGAAAAATTATAATCAAGAATTTATAGAAAAAGGAAGTTATATATTAACTGATGATATAGATGTATTTGATTCTGAAAGACAAAGACAAGATGAAGTTTATGAGTTGCTATTGAAATATTAAATAATATATACATTTTACCTAAACTAAAAAAATACTTTTACATACACTAAATATGTAAAGGAGAGTGTTTTATGACAGATAAAACTGGAATGTATCAAAATTACAGTGTAGAAGGTGAAATAAAATTAAAAGGTGACGAAATGATGTATAATCAAGAAATGTATACACCATGTATGACTCCACCAGTAATGTGTCCACCAATATATGAGTGTCCAAGAGAAAGATGTGTTCATAGAGAAATAATGCATGAAGTTCCACATATTATTCCAATAAATACAAGAATAATAAATCATCATATTTATAGACACACGTATAGTCCAATGTATACAAGTACAAATGAAGATGTAGTAAGTAATGTATGTGAAAAAACTTGTGGTTTTTAGCCATAAGTTTTTTTAAAAAAGAAGTATTTCAGAAAGATATCACTAATAATAATATTAGGAGGTATTATGAAAGAAGCACAAATGCATTTAATAAATAAGATGTTTAACGATAAAACTATTAGAACAGTATGGAACAAAGATGAAGAAAAGTATTATATAAGTGTTATAGATATTGTTAATGCTTTGATGGAAAATGATTATCAAGATTCTAGAAACTATTGGAAAGTATTAAAACATAGATTGAAAAAAGAAGGAAATGAAACGGTTACAAATTGTAACCAGTTGAAACTAAAAGCTCAAGATGGTAAATATCGTTCAACAGATGTTGTCGATATTGAAGGTATGTTTAGAATAATAGAATCAATTCCAAGTCCTAATGCAGAACCAATGAAATTATGGTTAGCTAGATTAGGTAAAGAAAGAATTGATGAAGTATTTGATCCATCAATAACTGTTCAAAGAGCAATAGACACTTATCGTGCTAAAGGATATGATGAAGATTGGATTATCAAAAGAATTAAAGGTATTCAAGATAGAAAGAAATTAACTGATGTATGGAATAGCAATGGAGTTACTGAAGAAGTAGAATATGCAATACTTACTAATGAAATATATAAAGAGTGGTCTGGGTTAACTGCAAAACAGTATAAACAATATAAGGGTTTAAGAAAAGAATCTTTAAGAGATAATATGACCGATATTGAAGTGGCACTTGCTGATTTAGGAGAAATAGCCACAAGAGAACTTGCTAAGAAACATAGACCATTAGGATTAGAACAAAATAAGAAAGTTGCTAAATTAGGTGGACGTACTGCAAAAGTTGCTAGAGATGAGTTAGAAAAAAATCTAGGTGAAAATGTAGTTAGTAAAGATAATGCGTTATCATATAAATATGTTGAAGATGATTTAATGATAGAAAATAAAGAATAAATGCTATAATATCCCTAGAGGTGTGTTATGGAATTTGTCAAAAGTATTATTGAAGGAATTATAAATATATATTCAAATAATCCAAAATTATTATTAGAAACAATCATATTAATAATTCTATGTGTATTGCTTAAAATATATTATCCAAAGTTTAGAGGATTCATGGGTGAATTTTGGGTGAAATTAGAACTTAGTAAATTACCTAAAGAACAATATATTGTTTTAAATGATATTATGATAAAGGATGAAAAAGGAACTCACCAAATTGATCATTTAGTTTTATCAGAATTTGGGATTTTTGTAATAGAAATGAAAAACTATTATGGCTTGATTAAAGGAAATGAATATGATAATAAATGGTGTCAATATTTAGGAAAAA
The DNA here is from genome assembly GCA_045638445.1 of Bacilli bacterium. Lineage (GTDB taxonomy): Bacteria > Bacillota_I > Bacilli_A > RF39 > UBA660 > CAG-1000. Next base: position 3,709 of record JAZUBJ010000119.1, read on the forward strand.
CAAAAAAATATTTTGTTAATCCTATTCATCAAAATTATGGGCATATAAAATCCTTATCAAATTTACTCAACTTAGATGATAAATATTTTATATCTATTATATGTTTTTCCAATCAAGCAAATATTAATATTAAAAGTAATAGTATAGTTACACAGGTTGATTATTTAAAAAATGAGATTTTAAAATTTAAAGAATTACTTGTTGATAAGAATGTAAAAGAGTTATCAAATATAATTATGTCTAATAATATTGAAGATAAGTCATTAAGAAAACAACATGTGAAAGATATTAATGTTAAAGTTAATAAGGATAGAGAATTAGAAAATAATATGATATGTCCAAAATGTGGTAATGAATTAGTTGAACGAAATGGTAAATATGGTAAATTTATAGGATGTTCTAGTTATCCAAAATGTAAATATATAAAAAAATAGTATTGCAAAAGAGGGCAAGGACATATTATTCCAATAAATACAAGAATAATAAATCATCATATTTATAGACACACGTATAGTCCAATGTATACAAGTACAAATGAAGATGTAGTAAGTAATGTATGTGAAAAGACTTGTGGTTTTTAGCCATAAGTCTTTTTTATAAAGAAAGTGTAATATTATTTGCAATTTATATAATTTCTTTGATACAATGAAAGAGGGTAGTTTATGAAAAAACAAGTTAAATTAGACACAATGATATACGGAATGATACTTATAATAATGATTGGAATACCAGTCTTAAAATTTATAACGTATGTTCCACAAATAAGTATAATTAATCCATATTTGATAACAAGAAGTAGAGTATATTTTATGTGGGGAACAGTAATATTCTTACTATTGCTTTATTTCTATAGCATATATGATGAAGAAAGAAAAATAACTTATTACGATTATATATTATATTTTCTGATTGCAATGGCAGTTATAGCAACTGTTTTTTCAGTTGATGTAAGAAAATCTTTTCTAGGTGAACAATACAGATATGAAGGATTATTTACTATGCTTCATTATTATCTTCTTGTTCTAAATGCAAAAAATTTAAAAAGTGAAAAATATAAAAAGAACTTGTTAAAATGTTTCGTATATATAGGTATATTCCAAAGTTTATATGCTATATTACAATCGTTCACACCATTTATGTATATGGTAAGTAAATTCTCAGATGGACCACATATGGCGATGGGATTATGTAGTAATCCTAATTTCTTTGGTTTATACATGACAATGCAAATATCAATTGCTACAATATATTTTATAAAAACAGGAAAAATAAGATATTTACTTTTATATATTTTATTTAGCATAGCACTATATACAGCATCCTCATCTGGACCACTACTAGCATATGTTTTATCATTTATATTATTTGCAATATTAATGAGAAAGTATTATAAAAGAATAGCTATATTAATATTTATATTCATTTTCACATGCTATACAGCAGACACTGTACTTAAATATTTACACATAAGAGTATATAATAATCCAATATCAGATAGATATGTAATATCAAATGATCTTAAAGATACAGTGACAAAAATAGAAAATGATGAGATAAAAAAAGTTGGAAGTGGAAGAATAAATTTATGGTTAAAAAGTGTTCCACTTATTAAAGAATACTGGTTATATGGAAGTGGGCTTGATACATTTGGAGATGTATATCCACAAAGTGGAAAAATCTTTTATGATAAAGCTCACAACGTATATATTCAAATTGGAGTAACAAATGGAATATTTGCACTAGTTGCGTATATGTTAATTTGTTTAGTAGTATTTTTAAAAGGATTCAAATTAGAAAAAAATTATTCAATTGCACTATTTATGGCTTTTGTAAGTTATTGCATTGCAGCATTTGCAAACATAAGCACTATAGATGTTGCACCATTCTTTTATATAATTTTGGGATTATTAATATCAGATGTAAAAGGAAAAAGTTTAATTAAAAAGAATTAACAGGTTGTAAAAAAAAGGGATAAATGGTATACTTTAAGATAGGGAAACTATCATAGGAGAGTGGAGTAAAAAGTATGGCTATGAGTGGTAGAAAGATATTAGAAAAAATAGTTAGTATATTACTAGATATTCTTATTGTAATCTTTGGATTTATACTATTAGTTTTCATATATAAAAATATCCAAGTTAAAATTTTAGGTAACGATTATGCCGATTTATTTGGATACTCAACTTTTGAAGTAACAACAGGTAGCATGGTTGGAGATAAAGAAGATAGTATAAATGTTGGTGATTGGATAATTGTAAAGAAAACAAACAATATTCAACTTGAAGATGTAATCTCATATCAAAAAGATGGAGCAGTAATAACACACCGTGTTATTGAAGAATACAATGGAACATATGTAACAAAGGGTGATGCAAACAACGCAAAAGATGACCCTGTAAGTAGAGAACAAATTATTGGTAAGGTTGTTAAAATTTTACCAAGTTTTGGCATAATTAGAAAAACAATACTAAATCCATATGTTTTAATATCACTAATAGTATCATTTTATTTAATTGGATATGCTTTAAGAAGTATAAAGAAAGATAAAGAAAAAATTAAAACTAAAAAAATAACTGAAAAAGTAGATAACGTTGTAACAAATGTTCTTGATAAAGTATTTGATAATAAAGAAGAAAAGAAACCATCAGTAAAAGATAAATATGATTTTATCGAAACTGAAATTGATGTATCAAGAAAAGTAAGCGATGAACTAGAAGAAATTGAAGATGATGAAGAAATTGTTATACCAGAAGTAGATATAGAACAAACAATGTACTTTAGAATGGTATCGGTAAGTAAAAAAGATGTTGATTATTTAGATGAACAATTAGCTAGTAGTACATTTGATGTTGAAGCAACAGAAATGACTGATGAAGACTTAGAAGAAGCAAGTGAAGATGAAATTAAGAAATGTATTAATATTTTAAAAACAAAGAAAAAGAAATTCAAAAATATTGTTGAAAAAGTTATGTATATTAAGAAAAATGAACTTGAAAGTATAATAACAATATTAAATAAAAAAGAAAAACTAAAAGTAAATGAAGCAACAATTGCTGATATTTTAATCGATGCATATATAAATAGTAAATATTATGAAATTGATGAAAGCAGAAAAAGTATTAATGTAAAAATAAATGATGCATTAAAAGAAGTTGGAACAATACTAGTAAAAAAATATAAAGGAAAAGATCAAAATTATTCAGATAAAGTTAGTAAGTATGTAAACTACTTAATGCTAGCAAATGATTTAGAACAAATTGATAAGTTATTTGATAATATTCAAGCAAGAAAAGAAAATTATAATAATAAATTACTAGCAATATTTAAAAGTGAATTAACAAGTGCTGTTGAACTTAAAGATATGGTAAATAGTATTATAAAAGTTAAAAAGATTCATGAGAGTGTAATCAATGAATCAATAAATAAACTTATGAGTAATACATTTGATTTAGAAATACAAGAAATATTAGAAAATAAAAAATTATATTCAGCAAAATTAGTACATAATATTAATTTTAGCAAAGTATACAGTGATTATATTGTAGAAAAAACATACTCAGAAGGAATAATAGCAGAAGATAAAATATTGATATTAATAACATTATTATTAGCTAAAATTATGAGAGATATTTTATCAGGAGAACAAAATAATAAATATTTGATTTATGTTCCAGAAAGTGTTTATAAGAAAAAGAATAAATTTGAAAAAATGATGAGTATGTTAGATGATGAAATATCAAAAAACAGCATATTATTCTTCAATGATTATAATGAAGTAATTAATAATAAGAGAGTATTTAAAACACTAAAAAAAGATGGACATAATTTTACAATAGGATTTAATAAAGATTCAAATGTAAAAATGAAAGATTCTTCATATGTTGGCCTTGCAGAATATTTATTCTGTGACAGTAAAATTATGAAAGAAATTGATTTGATAAATAATATATCTTCAGAAGATAAAAATAAAGTAGTTAAAGAAGATATATATGAAAAAGTAGTTAATTAGGAGGTTTATATGAATACGTTTTTTAGATTCTTTTTTGAATTTGTTTCTATATTCTTCGATGGACTAATAAATGGTTTTAAAGGATTATGGGCTGGTATAAAAGATATGTTTAATATCAGCAAATATTCACAAGTAATTGGAAACTATAAAAATAGTTTTAATGGTAATGAAAAAATATTTGTTGTAATATGCGTAATCGTTTTAATAATTGTAGTATTAGTAATTGGATTACTATTATTCCTATTTATTAGAAAATTAATTAGAAGATCAACTATTAAGATGAGTAAAGATGAATTATTAAATGAAGTAGCTAATCTTAATGAACAAGTAGAAAAACTAATGAAAGAAAAAGATGAATTAATGGCAATGAAAGTTTCACAATTAGGTCTAAATCCTGAAGATGAAAAAGAAAAAGGAAAAGACAAAAAAGATAAAGATGAAGCTGAAGAAAATGAAGAAGCTAATGCAGATGAAGAAGGCATTAGATTCCCAACTCTTGCATTAATTGATCAAAAATATAAAAATTATAAAGTTAAAAAATATGACAATAATATGACATTACTTGAATTAATTGAAAACTTTAGATGTTTCGCAGCTAGTCAATTGAAATTATATTATGAAATGAATATTTTAAGACCATTTATAGCAGGTCTAGCATGTGGTAAATTAATTATCCTACAAGGTATCTCTGGTACAGGTAAAACATCACTTGCTTATGCGTGGGGAAAATTTGTTAAAAATGATTCTTGTGTATCAAGTGTAGAACCATCATGGAGAGATAAAACAGACTTCTTAGGATACTTTAACGAATTAACAAAGAAATTTAATGAAACTCGTGCATTAGGTGAAATATATGAAGCAAACTATGATGACAATGTTCATACAATTATCCTAGACGAAATGAACCTAGCTCGTGTTGAATATTACTTTGCAGATTTATTATCAATTCTAGAAATGCCAACTCGTGATGAGTGGTTAGTTGATTTAGTATCAAGTGAATGGCCAAATGACCCAATTAAACTTGAAGGAAATAAATTAAGACTACCAGGTAACTTATGGTATATAGGTACAATCAATAACGATGACTCTACATTCCTTGTTACTGATAAAGTTTACGACAGAGCTATGCCAATCGATATTAATGATAAAGTTCCAGCATTTAAATGTCGTGAACAAGAAGCAATTGAAATTAACTCTTCATATTTAGAAGAATTATTTGCAGAAGCAATTGAAAAGAACCCATTAAGTGATAAAGGACTTAAAATGGTAAATGAAATGGATGATTATATTATCGAACATTTCAGAATTGCATTTGGTAATCGTATCATGAAACAATTAAATGTATTCTCAGCAGTATACGTAGCTTGCGGAGGAAAAGAAATTGAAGCAATAGATTACTTTATAGCTAAAAAGGTATTACGTAAATTTGACCAATTAAGTGTTGCATTTATACGTGATGAAATAGATCCATTCATAACATTCTTAAACAAAAAGTATGGAAAAGGTGTTATGAAAGAAATGATTGCATATTTAGAAAGAACTAAGAAAAATATTTAGAAAGGGATATGAGCATGTCTAAAAGAAGTTATTATTTTAGTGATATTGATGTAAATCAAAAAACTAAAAAAGAAAAATTTACTGAAAAACTTGAATCTAACTATAAATATAATTCTAATTATTTAGGTGATGTTTTAAATCTTGAATGGCTTGAACAAATCGAAAAGGCATGCCCTAATATCGATACAATAGTTAGAAAAGCTAAATTTGCTCTTATAAAAGAAGAAGAAATAGTTAGAATGGAAAGAAGTAAAAATGTAACTGTTGAATCTATCAAAGATTTAGCAAAACATACTAACTATATAGATGTATACAATCCTCAAAAAGGAGAGGTTTTACCAAGTAAAATATTAAATGTTAAAAGCGAAGAAACATTTAATATTTATGAAAATAGATTTCTTTATACACTAATATTATGTATGGATGATTTTGTATACAAAAGAGAACAAGAATTAAAGGACTTAACTGTTAATGATGAGAAATCATTGTTATATGTAGCAAAAAGTGAAATTGATTCAGAAAAAG
>JAZUBJ010000120.1:0-2062 GCA_045638445.1 Bacilli bacterium
CCGCTTGGCCTCCGACTTCTATATTTTGTAATTTTTCATAATTGTTAATAAAATCTAATATATATTTATCTCTAAATCCTATTTTTATATTACTTAATTCTTCTAGTGTTATGTTTTTTAATTGTTGATAAGTTGGAAATAAATAGTATTCCCTTCCATCAAATAATATTTTATCTCCATAAAGTTTTGATAATTCTTCTATTGATTTTGAAATTCTTTTTACATTATTATTTTGACTAATTATATAAGATATACACATTTCAAAAGAATCTTGATTAAGTATTCTATATGTTTTACATTTGTCTATCATGAATTTTAATTCTTCATTATCTTTTAGTATTTCTTCATTAATTTTATTATAATTTCTACATAAATCAAAATATTCTTGTATAATTTCTTTTAAATTTTCATAATTAGAAGATTTGACGTAAAGTATGTTTTTTTCTTGCTTAATATTAATTACCCTATCTTTTAATATATTTGTTATACTACCATCTGATTCTATTTTTGCTCTAAAACATGCTCCACTTGTTAATATTTCTTTTATGTTTATTACTTCTTTTAATTCTATCTTCATTTTATTACCACCTTTGAATAATAATCATTATCTATTATAAGAGAAGACATTTTATATTTTTCATTTACTATATTATTTATTTGATTTATATATTCTTCATTGACTTCTTCATCTATTATTTTTATAAATTTTCCATTTACACTGTTATATTTTCCTTTATCTGTAATCCAACTTCTATCTGAAAGTATTACAACGTGTTCTTGATTTGAAAAAATATCTTTTCCTATAAATAATCTTGAATCATATTCTATACCATATAAATTATAAATTGTTGGTAATATGTCAATAGAACTTATTGTTTTATCAATTATTGTTTTTTCAATATTTGGATTATACATAATTAAGGTAGTATGATAAAGTTCAAATTTATCATCTCTGTTTATTTTACTTACTTCATTTAATTCTTTTTCTTTTAAGCCATATGGATAATGATCTGGTGCTATTACTATTAAAGTATCTTCTAATAAATTATTTGTTTGTAATTCATTTAATAAATACTCCATTGATTTATCTAATTCTATTTGTGTAGCGTAATATGCTTTTACTGCATCTGAATATTTAAGACTGCTTACTTCTTTTTTATGCTTTGATGCCATATTATTTCCATAAAAATTGTAGTTTAAATGTCCACTTACTGTTAAATAATATGTCATAAAAGGCTGATTTTTATTTACATAATAATCTGTTGTTATATTAAACATTTCAATGTCACTATTAGGCCATTTGTTACAGTTCATTTTCTTTTCAAGGCCATTTCCACATCCGATATAATTTAGACCTAGATTCGGATGAGATTTATGTCTATCATAGTATTTATATCTATAATTATGAAAACCATATGTTAAATAATTCTCTTTTTTGAATACATTTCCTATTCCATATGGCATTGAATTACTAGATGTTTTTGATAAACTCCATACACCCTCTTTTGGAATTAGTCCTGTTAGGTTCATATATTCTCCATCTGAAGTTGACACTGGATATAATGGTTGATAATAATTTGTAAATATAAAACCATTATTGGCCATTTTATAAAGAGTTGGTGTTATATTTTCGTCAATTGCAATTGTATCAAAAGCTTCTGCAGTTATAAATATTAAGTTCTTTCCTTTAAATAATCCTGTATATTGATTTTTCTCGCTTGGTATAACACTTTCAAAATATTTATGCATGCTTTTTATAGTTTCATCATTTTCATTATTTATTAGGGATTCAAAGTCTATTTCTGTTACGTTGTATTCAATTTCTTCTATAATTTCTTCTTTTTCTTGAACCTTGTTACTTAATGGTTGTTCTTTAAATCCAAATATAAATCTATATAAATCTATTAATTGCATTGTATTTAATCCTGTTTTATTAATTGTTAAAATTGGTGCATGTGTTTTATAAACTAAATTATATAAAGAATAGAGATTTGTTTTATTTATATTAATGTTAAATGTTACTAATGCTAGACTTAATACTAACACAATAAGTGTAATTGTT
>JAZUBJ010000121.1:0-37235 GCA_045638445.1 Bacilli bacterium
ACTATCCATTATTTTTTGAACTTCTGTTACAAATGTATTTTGCTTTGCTTCATTAAACATACCAAGTACATTTGGCATTGCAACAATAACAAGTATTGCAAGTATCGCAATAACAGCAAGTAACTCTACTAATGTAAAACCTTTTTTTCTCATAAAAAACACATCCTATCTTAATTAGAATTATAACAAAATAAAAAAAGAAGGACAACCTTCTTAATTTAATCTTAATTCTTTAACTTTTCTACTTGACATACGTTCAATATTATCAGCAGTAAATCTTAATTTTCTTAAAGCTCTAAGTTCTATTTGTCTCACCCATTCACGAGTAATACCATATAAATTACCAATTTCTGCTAAAGTGTAGTCTCTTCCTTTAAAACCAAATCTTGCCTCTATTACAAATTTTTCTCTATCTGTTAAATATGTTCCATCTAATATTCTATCTGTAAATTCTTTTGAATCTATTGCATCAAACGCATCATACGAAGTTTCATCTTCAATAAAATCTGCTAAAGTTGATTCATGTTCGAAAGTATCATTTCCACACATAGTAACATCTAAAGACAACATACTATCAAGTTGTCCTAATGCTAATTTAACATTAGCAAGAGAAATTCCAGTAACATCAGAAATATATTGTGCATTTGGAATTTTCCCATCATTTTCTAAAACATAGTTACCAATTACTCTTCTTATAATTATAATAAATTCATGAATATAAACTGGAACACGAATTGTTCTACTAGCATCAGCTATACCCCTATAAATATATTGCTTAATCCACCAATAAGCATAAGTAGAAAACTTAAACCCTAACTCGGGATTAAATTTATTATATGCATTAAGTAACCCCTCATTACCATATTGAACTAAATCATCAAGTGATAATCCAAATGATGTATTAGTTTTAGCAATTGAAACAACAAGTCTTAAATTATGACCTATAAATTTATTACGAGCTACTTCATCTCCATTTTTAGCTTTTATAAATAATTCTTTTTCCTCTTCTTCAGTTAAAACATCATATTCACTAATTTCATCTAAATATAATTTAAAAAGATCTAAATCCTTTTTTCCATACGAATCATAAAATAATCCAAACTCTGCATCTTTACGAACTAACAAATTATTTCTTAAAGTATAAAGTTCTACTAAATTATTAATATTATATAAATTACTTAATCTTGTTAAAATATCAGCTCTATATAAAATATCTAATCCATTTTTTATTTTATCAATTTCAAGTAATTTATCACTTTCAATTTCACCTATTGTTATTTCTTTTCTTTTAATAAAATTACTTAATCTAATAAAATCATTATAAACATTTTTAGATGAATCACTATTAAAATATCTATTAACATAATTTTTTATAGATTCAATTTCATCATCACTAGCACATTCACTAATATCAACAATTTCATCTATTTCTTCATTTTCACTTACTTCATTAATAAAATCTTCTTCCATTTGACACCCCCAGAGCCAACTCTTTTTCATTTATATCTTGTAAAGCATATATTAAATGTCTTCTTACTTTTCTTAAAATTATTTTCATATCAATTCCGTCATATCCAAATCTTCTTTGAATATCTTTTTTAGTTAATCCTTTTTTATATAACTTTGCAAAAATAATATATTTATCAAAATCATCTAAATCTAATTTATCTAATACATATTTAAGTCCTGAATCAACATAAACATCAGAAATAGTTTCTTTTATCTTTTTTAAAGCATGTAAATGTATAGTAGCAATTCTTTGTTTAGATAAACCTAACATAGAAGAAAGTTCATTTAAATTATAAACTATACCATCTAAACCATACATAGATTTAATTACAGTCATCTCATTATCAGTTAATTTTGAAAACATCATTATTCTATCAACATATTCTCTAAGTTCAACTCTCTCAAATTCATGATTTAAATCTTTATAAAAAAATGCATCAATCTCCTCATCATCCATACCTTCAATACATTCATCTAAAGATACAAAATCATTTAAATAACGTAGTAATCTTTCAACAACTACTAAACTATATCCTGTCTTCTCAACAATATAATTTGCACTCGGAACATTACCATTATTTTTATTCATATAGTCTGAAATAACTCTTCTTATTTTTAAAAGTTTTAAATTCTCATTTCTATCTAATTTAACCCCATTATTATTAAACATTGAACTATATACATTATGAAGAATCGTCATAACAGCATAATCAGAAAATGCTTGATTAGATTCAATATCATAATTTTCATATGCAACTATTAAACCAATACTACCAGCTTGTACCAAATCATCATATAGTTTACTATCTACATTTTTATTTTTTAAAAATGATTTTACAATTTTATGAACAACCCATAAATTTGATTCTATTATTTTTTCACGAGCTTCTTCGTCTCCATTTTTAGCTTTTAAAAACAAATCTTTATCATTATATTTATAAACTTCTTCCATAATGAATTCCCCCAAATTCATATTCTTCTTTTTCCCTTACAACAGAAGCAAGCTTTTGTAATGATTTATTTTCTATTTGTCTAATTCTCTCTCTAGTTAAACCTAATTCTTTTCCTATTTCATCAAGTGAAAGTATTTTACCGAAAAAACCATTTCTACATTTAATAACATATGTTTCTTTTTCACTCAATTTTGCGCTTAAAATCATTTCATTAATTAATGATTCTTTATCATTTTCTTCTCTATCTTCATCAATTAAAGAATTATTATCAACTATAACATCTTCTAGAGTTTTTTTCTCATCTCCACATACTGGAGAAGAAAGAGAAATAATACTATCAAAACTATCTTTTGCCCTTTTAATTTTATCTTTATCAATACCTGTTAATATACTTAACTCTTCATTACTAGGATTTTTCCCATCATTAACAAGTTGATAATTTCTAATTGCTCTGTTTACTTTAATCATAGTTTCATGCATATGAGCAGGTACACGAATAGCACGACCATAATCAGCAATACTTCTATCAATAGATTGTCTAATCCACCAAACTGCATAAGTACTAAATCTATTATTTTTACAAGGATCAAATTTACGACTTGCAATAATTAATCCTTCATTTCCACATTGAACTAAATCAGAAAAAGAAAGACCATTACCAGAATAACTTCTAGCAATTGGTATAACAAGTCTTAAATTATGTTCAACAAGTTTTATGCGAGCTTCTTCATCACCCAAACTTATTCTTCTAAATAATTCTTTTTCCTCATCCAAAGTTAATAAATCATAATTATCAACTTCACTCAAATAAAGTTTAATTGTATCTATACTATTATTTCTACTATTAACAGAAACTTCAACATCTCTATTAAGAGAAACATTATTTTTTATACAATACATATCAAGTAAACTATTTAAATTCCTATATTCAAGTAATCTTACTAATACTGGATTAAGTAATTTAAACATCTTACTAATTTTCTCATTACTAAGTAACAATTCACTTACTTCATCATCAATAATAATTTTCTTTTTACTAATATAACTAGATAATTTAGAATAATTATTAAGCTGACAAAAAATAAATTCTCTATTATCAAAATACTTATTAATATAATTAATTAGTAAATCCCCATTACTTATTCTTTTTTCCATGTTAACCCCCATACATTTTAAAATCTATAAGACAATGCTAAATTTTTTCCTTCTTTTTCTCTTAATATATCAAAATCATAAACAATAGAAGCTTTTTTTAATTTGTTCAAAACTTTTAATTCTATTTGTCTAACTCTTTCACGTGTTATTCCATACCTTTTAGCTATTTCTTCTAAAGTATATTTTCTATCAAGAAAATTATATCTTGCTTTAATAATGAACATTTCTCTATCATTTAAATGAGCTTTTTTAAATAAAGAAAGAACTAATTCTCTATTTGCTACATGATCAACATTATCAAAATTTGAGTCATAATCTTCAATAACATCCGCAAGAACATGATCCTTATTTATTGGCGTTGAAAGCGATACAGTTAAATCCATACATTCTATTGCTCTTTTAACTGTGCCTATTTCATAATGTGTAATTTCACTTATCTCTTCAATACTAGGAAATCTTTCATATTCCTGAAAATACTTATTTTGAACTTTTTTTATTCTATAAATTTGTTCTTGAACATGAATTGGTAATCTTATAGTTCTACCATAATCAAATAGTCCCCTTGTAACACTTTGTCTAATCCACCAATATGCATATGTAGAAAATTTACAATTCTTATTAACATCAAATCTTCTGGCAGCAACCATTAACCCTTCATTACCAAATTGAATTAAATCATCCATAGTATTAAATGGATTAACATACCTCTTAGCTATCGGAACAACAAGTCTTAAATTATGTTCGATTAATTTATGAAGAGCTTCTTCATCACCATTTTTAATTCTTATGACAAGTTCTCTCTCTTCTTCAACACTTAATAATTTATACTTACCAATTTCATTAAAATAAACTCTAATTAAATCTAAATCTTTTTTTTCACCATAATTACTATCAGCATAATAACTATCTATATCTTTACCTAAAATAACATCATTTCTCAAACAATACAAATTACATAATTCTCTTATTTCAGGATAACATTCAACTCTAACTAAAACATCAGCATTATTAAGAACTCTAAACATATTTCTTAAATAATCACTTTTATCCAGTAATCTTTCTGCTTCAATTTCTCCAATAACCAAATTATGTTTTTTTATAAATTCAATTAAATTCATACAATTTTTTAACTGAATTTTAGAATCTTCAATAACATCAAACTTTTTACAAATATAAGTAAGAATTTTTTCTAATTCTTCACCACTCATATATTCAGATATATCTTCTTCTATAAATTGATTATTTGATTCTGCCATTATAAACCCCCTTTATAATTTTTAAATCATTTTAGTTTTGCATAGTTATACGCTTCATAATCATACAACTACATCATACGAGCTAATGCTAATTCATTATCATTTTTTTCCATATTGTATTGACAAATTCTACTAAAATCACGTCTATTAGATGCAGTTTTTAATTTTTTTAATGCTTTTATTTCAAGTTGTCTTACTCTTTCACGAGTTAAACCTAATTTATCTCCAATTTCTTGTAAAGTGTATACATGACCAAAGAAACCATTTCTTGCTTTTATAATATACATATCTCTTTCACCTAAAGCTGCTATATCAAATATTGTTTGAAGAGTTACTTTATCAGTAACACCACCAATATTATCTAAACTAGAACTCTCATCTTCTATAATATCAGCAAGAGTAGTATCTTCATCTTCATTAATTGTTGTAGAAAGTGAAATAATTGTATCCATATATTCTAAACATCTATTAACAAGTTCTTCATTATAGCCAGTTAATTCACATAATGTATTAACACTTGGATAATCTCCATTAGTTAATAAATATTCAGTTTGAATTTTTTTAATTTTATTAATACACTCATAAACATGAGCCGGAATTCTTATTGTTCTACAAGTATTTACAATACCTCTAGTAACTGCTTGTCTAATCCAATGAGTAGCATAAGTTGAAAATTTATATCCTTTGTCAATGTCAAATTTTCGACTGGCAGTAATTAAACCTTCACTACCAAATTGAATTAAATCATCTAAAGAAACAGCTGGATTTACATATCTTTTAGCAATTGATACAACAAGTCTTAAATTATGTTCAATAAGTTTTTTACGAGCTTCTTCGTCTCCATTTTTAACTTTAATACATAACTCTTTTTCCTCTTCAGCAGTTAACAACTTATATCTAGCAATATCTTCAAAATATAATCTTATTAAATCTAAATCTTTTTTACCATATTTTTGTTCAAGACAACCATAATCAGCATCTCTACCAACAATAACGTCATTCTTAATACAATATAAATCATATAACTCTTTAAGTTCAGGATAAGCACTTACTCTTACTAAAATATCAGCATTATTAAGAACATTAAACATATTTCTTAATTTATTACTTCTCTCAAGTAATTTATCTGCTTCTACATCTCCAATTGTTAAATCATGTCTTCTTATATAATTTACTAAATTTACACAGTTATTTAATTGAACACTTGAATTTAAAGAATCATCAAAATTCTTATAAATATAAGCAATTACACAACCAAGTTGTTCCTCACTCATATATTCAACTAATCCACCATCATAAAAATAATCTAATTTTTCCATTTCATTCATATTCTCAACCCCCATTGAAAAATTTTATACATTATACCACAAAAAATATAAAATGTCAAATTTTATATACTTTACCATACAAAATTAGCAAAAAAATTAACAAAGACAACAAAAAAAAGGTGATTTATCACCTTTTATCTGTATATTTTTCTATTCTATCATAGTCTTCTTTCTCCAAAGACTCATATTCCTTATTAATAGTATTTATACATTTCATTTTATATAATTTACTATTCTTTATACTATACTTATTCTTACACATAATACCACCATTATATATTATGTATAATTTTTAAAATTAAATACTATAATAAATCAGAATACTCTTCTTCTAAAGAAACAATTTCAACAGTTTTAACCGCTTCATCTAAAAGTTCACTAAAATCAAACTTAGCTTCTTCTTCATAAATATGTTTTAAATTTGGATTAATTACTGGATGTCTTGGTACAAACACTGTACAACAATCTTCATATGGTTCAATACTTATTTCATATGTATCAATCTTTTTACTAATCTCAATAATATCAAGTTTATCAAAAGAACAAAGAGGTCTTAATATTGGATAATTAGTAACATCATTAACTGATAAAATACTACTTAATGTTTGACTAGCAACTTGACCAACACTCTCTCCGTTTACAATAGCAAGACATTTATTACGTTTAGCTACTCTCTCAGCTATTCTATACATCATACGTCTCATTATCGTAATTAAATAATCAGGATCCAAATTTTTATATATTGTTTCTTGTATCTTAGTAAAATTAACAACCATTAATTTACCACCACTATTATATTTTTCTAATTTACGAGCTAGTCTAATTACCTTATTACGAGCTTCAATACTAGTATGTGGTCTACTTTCAAAATATAAATAATGCATTTGAACACCACGTTTAATCATTTGATATCCAGCAACAGGACTATCAATACCACCACTAAGCATTAAAAGTCCACGTCCAAGTGTACCAACAGGATATCCACCAAGACCAGGAATATCTTCATTATAAATATAAACTGCATCCCTACGAATCTCAACATATAAATAAACATCAGGATTATGAACATCAACTTTAAAACTTGTATTTTTAAGAATATGTCCACCTATTATATTATTCATTTCCATTGATTTAATTGGATATGCTTTATTACTACGATTAGTAACAACTTTAAAAGTTTTACCAAAAACATTATTCATAACATCTAAAGACATATTTTTAATATTTTCAACATCAGTATCTTCACTACTATAAGCAATACTAATTGCATGAATACCAAATATATCTTTAAGCTTAATAACTATATCATCAATATCATCATTCTTAGGAATAATAAACATTCTATAATAATCATCAATAATATCAAATTCAAAACTACTTAATTTAGAAAAAATATTCTTTTTTAAACTCTTAATAAAGAAATTTCTATTATCTTTTTTAGTAGTTAATTCACCATATTTAATTAATATAACTTTTCTCATTTTAATAATAATTCATTCCAAACTTGATCAAACACTTCTAAAAATTCATGAATTTCTTCCATAGTAGTTTGATGAGAAATACTAACTCTTATAGATGTAGTACTAACTCTCTTATCGCCTTTAGATAATGCTTTTAAAATTGTACTTTCTTCCTTAGAAGAACAAGCAGTTGTAGTAGAAACATATATTTCATGTTTCTCAAGTGCATGAACAAAAGTCTCACTTTTAATTTGCATTAAACTAAAATTAACTATTTGAGGAACACATAAATCATTAGAATTAATTTGAATAGGATATTTAGAAAGTCCTTTCAATAATTCATCTTTTAATTTTTGACACTTTTTAATATTAGCTTCTAATTTATCATTAGCAAGTCTCATTGCTTTTGCAAAAGAAACTATTAAAGGTAAAGCAGGAGTTCCACCTCTAAAAGGACAATTTTCTGTTGTACCATATATTAAAGTATCAATATTCAAGTCACGTCTCTTATAAAGAATACCAACTCCTTTAGGAGCAAATATTTTATGACTAGAAAAACTAGCTAAATCTAAATCACTTAAATAAAATCTTGTCTTACCCAAAGCTTGAGTTAAATCACTGTGAAATATTACATTAGGATTCTTCTTATTAATAACTTGTCTAATAGTTTTTAAAGGTTGTTTAAACCCAGTTTCACTATTAACACAACAAATACTAATCATTATTGTATCTTCACGAATTAACTCCTCTAAATGCTTTAAATCAACTTGTCCATTATCTTGTAAATTAACAAAATCAATTTCAAATCCAATACTACTTAAATAACCCATAACTTCTAAAACACTTTTATGTTCTAATTTAGAAGTAATAATATGACGTCCACGATTAGCGTATTTAATAGCAACACCCTTAATAGCAGTAGTATTACTCTCACTAGCACCACTTGTAAATACAAGTTCCTTAGGATGACAATTTAAAATATCAGCCATTTGATTAGTAGCTTGAATTAATAACTCTTTACTCATACTACCAAGTAAATGAATAGAATTAGCATTTCCTATATAATCACGAGTAACTTTTAAATAAGAATCTAAAACTCTCTCATCAACTGGAGTAGTCGCACTATAATCTAAATAAATCATTTCACACCTCTATATTTCTTGAACAACTGTTAATATAACTGGTTTACATTGAGTAGCCTTATATAGATAAGCGCCAACTTTCTCACGAATATCATTTCTAATCTTAGTATAATCTGCATACTTAGGAGTAATATTATCCTTTATTGTAGTTAAACTAATATTTTTAATTTCATTAATTATTTCAGCATTATCTTTTTCATATATAAAACCACGAGTCATAATTTCAGGTTCAACAATAATCTTTTTATCCTTTTTACTAAGAGTCGCAGATATTAAAACAAGTCCATTACTACTAAGTAATTCTCTATCTTTAAGAACTAACTCACCAACATCTTCACTACTCTTACCATCTATTAATATATCATCAACAAATATTTTATCAAAACTCTCAACAAGTTTTCCTCTATTTATTGAAACAATTTGACCATTCTCTTTAAGAATAATATTTTCTTTAGGAAGACCAACTTTATAAGCAAGATTAGCATTCTCAACTTGATATCTATATTCACCCTTTATAGGCATATAAAATTTTGGATTAAATAACTTAATCAATAACATCAAATCTTCACTACTAGCATGATGACGAACACTCTTATCTTTAGGAATACTTTCTATATTAATACCTTTAACAGCTAAATCATTCATAATCTTAACAAGAATTTTCTCATAAGCATCATAACTAGGTTCAGCAAAACATACAGTATCTCCCTTTTCAAGAGTAATAAACTTATCATGACCACTTAATATTCTATTAATATTTGAATATGGAACTTCTCTATCATTACTAATTAATATAACAGTATTAGGATTTTTTAAATCAGTTAAATTACCAAGAATACTCTCATCTATATTTAAATACCCATTCTTTATACAAATATTAACAATTGTATGTAATTCTTTACCCATAATAACAACTTTACGATTTTTACCTTTTAAAGAATTAAATATCTCTCCAATTGTATAAATATGTAAAGGTAACACTGTAAACACGATACGTCCCTTATTTCTATCAATAACTTTCTTAAAATAACTCTCAAGTTTATGATTTGGACTAGTATGTCCCTTCTTTTCAGAAAACACACTTTCTGCCATTAAACATAAAACACCTTGTTTACCAATATATGCTAACTTACCAAGATCCATATCATAATATCCATTCATTGTAGGATCAATAACAAAATCAGCCATATATATAATAGCACCATCTTGTGTATTAACACAAAATCCAAGAGTTTCAGGACAACTATGAGTTACACTAAATGGAAAAACACTAAAATTACCAAATTCTATTTTTTTATGAGCACTTATAACATTTAAATTTTTACAAGTAACTTTATCTTCTTCACAAAAATACTCAATAATTTTACTAGTAAAACTAGAAGCATAAACATTCACATCAGGTAAAACTTTTAATAAATCACTTAAAGCACCCATATTTTCATGATGAGGATGTGTCACAAACACACCAACTATATCATTTTTATGTTCTTCTAAATATTGAAAATCAGGAATAACATAATCAACACCATACATCTTATCTGGAGCATACTTCATTCCACAATCAAAAACAAGTAGTTTTCCATCTATATTAACTACATATAAATTCTTTCCATTCTCATTAAGTCCACCCAAACTCATTATATTTATTTTACTCATAATATCATCTCCTCAAAAATTAAAAAAGTTCAAATGCCTCTAAATTATATCACAAAATAAAAAAAAATACTAGTCGCCTAGTATCTTTAATTACATTGACATTTCCCTATCTTTATTAACAGGATATTTTTCAGAGCTTACTTCCTTACCATCTACATATTTTTTTAGAATTAAATGAGTAGCTAACTCTTCTTCAACTTCATTTTCATTTTCATCTACATATATAGCTTTAAACTCAGGTTTTACTTCGTTTTCATTTTCTTCTTCCCCTCTAGTAGACCAAACTTCTTC
The DNA here is from genome assembly GCA_045638445.1 of Bacilli bacterium. Taxonomy (GTDB): domain Bacteria; phylum Bacillota_I; class Bacilli_A; order RF39; family UBA660; genus CAG-1000. The sequence continues at coordinate 10,751 of JAZUBJ010000121.1, forward strand.
AATTAAATTACCCTCTTCATCAGTAACTCTAATAACACTTTTAACAGCATATTCTTCAGTAGTATAGTTATTATTTTCATCTAAATAAAATATTTCTGAATTTGTTTTCTCTAACTTTATACCACTAATTAAATCTTCAGTAGCAGCATAATCTGCTAAATTAATTTCATCTACTATTTCTTTATCATTATTTAAATCAACATAAGTCATATTAAACTTCCTCACTTTCAAATAAAAATTCGTTTACATTATATTTAACTTCAATATTTTTTTCTTTTAATAAATTTACAACTTCATCATCAACATACTCTTCACCAACAAATAAAGTACTTAAGTTTTCTAAATTAACAAAACAAGCAAGCTCATCATAATTAATCTCAGTTCCAAGTATATTTATAAATTCAAGTTCCATAAATTTACTAATAGCTTTAAAATTCTTAATATTACATCTTTCTAAATATAATTCCTTTATTTTTAAAGTATTAACATTTAATAAATCAACATCTTCTTCATCAGCTGGATTACTTAAACATAACACTTCTAAATTTAAGTATTCATCATTTAAGAAAGCATAACTTCTAAACGCACATCGCTCAAACATTAATACTTCCGCATGATTAAATAATTTCATATCATTAATACTTTTAAAATCACATTTATAAAAACTATATTCTAAAATACTTTCTTTATTTATAAATTCAATATCTTCTTTAGTAAATACATAATTATTTATCACAAGTTTCTTAACATTTGGAAATAAACCTAATACTTCATTAAAATCTATCTTTTCATACATTCCATCAATATCAAGACCATCTAAAGATAACATTTCTAAAGATTTAAATTCTTCTTCACTAATTTCCTTAATATTTTTACCAAAACAATTTGATAAAAATAACTCAAGATTATAATTTTTAATCATATTACCTCCACTTATCTAAAAGAATATCTAAAGCTTTTTTGTATTTTAGATTTCTTTTAATATCTTTCTCAGTTATATTATTTAACCTACTCTCATCACTATTATGTTTTAAGTCACTTATCTTAACCATACTAGCTATTCTATTTTCAGATAATCTTTCAATATATGAAAAATAATCGTCTTCTTCCCCATGAGTCATTAATCTAATCGCATCAACCACTTCTTTACTAAACATACTCTCAAGCTCTTCAAAAGTACAAGGAGTATCTTCAACAATATCATGAAGTAATGCAACTATACAAGTTTCCTCATCCTTCATATCATAAGCAACACTAAAAGGATGAAATATATAAGGAAGTCCAGACTTATCAAGTTGACCATTATGATACTTATACATCAGATTAATAGCCTTCTTAGTATTTTCAGTATAAATCATATAACCACCACCCTACACATATATTTTATCAAAAACATCAAAACATAACAACAAAAAGCAAAACAAAAACTCTCATTTAGAGAGTTTTTGTTTCATCAATAGATTCATTTCTATTATTCATAATATATGATATAAAATCTATCTCTTCCTGTTTAATAATTTCATTTAACTTTATAAGAAAATCAGAATATTTTTTTAAAAAATCTTTCAACACTTCACAAAAAAGTTTCGTATTAATACTTATACTTGTCTCTTTAACATGAAAATCTCTTATCATTATTGTCTCATCAATATTTGCTTCTAATGAAAAATCTGTAGTATTAAAAATATACTTTTCATTTAAAACTAAAACAGTATCTTGAATTTGTTTCAAAATTTCATTCAATTCATCACTACTTAAATAATTTAAATAATATGTTAAATCATTTAAATTTGAATCTTCAAAATCAATCCTTAAAACTTTATCTTCAAAGTCACTATATATATTATAATCTTTCATTGTTCCTCCTTATAACTAATTTATCTATAATATGGATATGCACTTATTACAACGCCACCATTACCTAAAACAACTGTAACATTCCATTTTTTTATTTCTTCTAAAGAATACCCTAATGATAATAAACGTGCACGCAAATGTGGAATATCGGCAAAATTAGAATCCATACCAGAATTAGAAATCTTTCCACGTGTAACAACATAATAACATATATCTAACATTTCATCAACGGACATTTCACTAAACCAGAATGATTTTTTAACACTAGTACCATTTATAACTAAATCAGTATATAAAGGATTACCAGAAGAATCATACCTCTTTATATATTGTAACTGAGATTGATCAGTTAATAAATCAACTACCTTATAAGGGAAAATTAAAGAACTTTCAAAATGTCCACCACCTTTTTGTGGAGCAACATATTTATATTCATGAGTCAATACATGTTCTAAAAGAGCAAAATCTAATTTAAATTCTCTTACTGATTTTTTTAACACATATTTTGGATATAAATTATTACTATTTTGTTGCAATACTTTATATATTTCTTTGATAATCTTTCCTTCTTCTGTTCTAAGTTTTTTAGCTAATTGCTCAAAATTTGTAGGTGTAATATTATTCTTATACCATTCCATACAATCATTTAATGTTTTACAACCAGGTATACTACAACCAGGTATAATAAATAAATTTTTAACATAATGATCCCATACTTCCATATATGCTCTATTAATATTAGTAACACTTGTCATAGTATAAGATGTAGGAATTGATTGTCCAAAACTACTAGCAATTTTTTCATATATAACATCAAATAACATTTTTGATAAATCACTAGATGGATTATTAAAATCAGGATACATTTTAATTAAATATGATACAGACATTTGGAATCTTGTAAATTCATTATAAATTAAATGAAGTGGTCTTAAAGTTGAATTTAATAAATTCATACCATTATGAGCAATTCGAATGTAGGATTTAATTAAATCTTCTCTACTATTAATATCTAAATAATTTAATTTTAACATTTCATTCAATAAAACATCTCTATAATTATAAGTACCCTCATTTGGAATAATTTGACTATTACTTATACACAAACTAAACTCAGATTGAATATATTGATTAAATGCTCTTAAAACTAAATTACTCCAATTTTTAGTATTAGCAAAATCAATGTTATCATATATACTATTATCAGAACGATTTAAGAATGAATATTTGTTCAAAATAGTCTGTTTAAAAATGTTTACGATATTAGTAGATGATGAAGTAATATTATCAACATGAGTTAATAAATATTCAACAACATAAATATCTTGATCAACACCACTCGGAACAAATGATTTAATATATTCAATAACATTATTAGTAAATACAGTATCATTAAATAATTGAACATTTTTTATTAAGAAATTAAAGTCATTAACTTGAAATAAATTTTGAGGATTAGCTCTATTATAAACCACAACTTCATTAATTAAATTCTTAATAAATATTTCATTAGTTTTTAAAGTAGGAACATCATTAAATATATTAACTAATAATTGTGAATCATTTTTCACAATATAGTTACATAATGTGCGAACAAAATTTGAATTAGTTAATACGTCATCTCCCAACTTTCCTAAAATTTCACATATATCAACTTCCCATTGAATAGTTGAATCATTAGAAGTTTGTATTAATAAATCAAAAAACTTAGTTGCAAATTGACTGGAAGTTAATAAATTAGAATATTTTGAAATTAAAATATCAAAAGTATATAATTTAACATCTGTAATATTAGTAAATAAAGATCTTGCTTCATCAATAATATCAAATAAAGTATTTAAGTTAATATTAGGTGAATTAGATGAGATTTCATTGTAAAATGATTGTTCTTCAGAAGTAAAACTTGAAATATCAATCGAATTAGAACTACTTGGAACCTCAGTCATCTCATCAAAATATTCAGCTTCAGTCATCGGACTTGGACTAGGCATCGCTTCAGTAAACGCATCTTCCATACGAATTGCTTCTGTTGAAATGAATTGTGTACTTGGTGCAGCCGCATGCTCTGAATAATAAGGATTAGATAATCTATTATTAACAAATTGTCTAACAGCTTCAATTGGAGTACTTTCAATAATATCTCTAGCTCCATTTAAACTTGTAATATATGATAAATCACCACTTCTAGCATAAGCTTGTAATTGTTTCATAGCCATTTGCTCTGAACCAAATCTATTTATCATAGAATTAAATGCATTTCTTATACTTCCATTGTAGATACTTAAATCTACATATGAATTTGCTTTAATATATGCATCTATATCTGTCATAGAAACACGAGATAGAACATTTCTTGCTCCATTTGAACTTGTCATAGAATTAATATCACCAGTTCTTAAATATCTTCTTAGCGCTTCAATTCCAGAACCAGGTCCATATTTTGCTTCCATTTGCCCAACAGCAAAGTCAAGCATACTCTTAGGATCGTTAAATCCAACTTGAACTCTTTGTACATTATTTGCTTGATTTCTAACAGGACCATACTCTTTATAAGTTTCATCAGCATCAGCAAATCTACCTTCAGCAAACATATTACTTCTACCAAAGTAATCACGCTTAGCACCAGAAGATCTCCAACAAGCATCAACAGGAACTGCTTCACCATTTTCATTGATAAATACATTCCATGCATGTTTACCAGTTTCACCAGTATTCATATCAACAACAACGTCACCCCTGATATAATCAGCAGTAATTCCACAACGTGTACATAATTCTTTAAATACACTTGCATAACCTGCACATATTAATCCAGGACGACCAATAAGATTATTAGATGTTACACCTCTTAAACTTTGTGATACTAAATACTCAGTTGGAGAAAGTTTATTACTTCTTGGGTCTGCTGGTCTTAAATAACTATATTCACTAGCAATCAATTCATAAATTTGTCTTGCTCTTTGAGTAATTGGTAAACTCATATCAATTCTTGATTGTAATTGATCAAGTTTAGCATTTATTTGAAGTAATTCAGTTCCAGTATAAGTGTGTCTTGCTATATATCGAGGATTGTTATATTTAGCTTTCAAATTACCATTTAAATCACTAAACGGTCCTTTGACAAAGAACTCAACCTTTGATAAATCGCTAATTTCTCTTAAAGCTTGAACACTCATCTCAGATGCTCTACCAAGCTCAATTCTAACAGTTTGACCTTTAGCAATAGCACTATTAATACTATTAACCATTGTATTAGAACTTCTATTAGCAAACACTCTATTTCCAAACCAAGCTTTATTGTTAACTCTATTATTTACTCTATTATTAACTTTAGCATTTGGATTACTCTTCATAGTAATAGGTCTAATTTTAAACGTATTATTATTTGGAGTTGCTAAAGATGTTTGAATATCAGTTCCTAAAGCTAAATAATCAATATATGCATTTTTAACAGCATTAAATGAAACCTTATATTTAGAAATAGCTTTTATTTCATTAACACTAATTCCATTACTTAACATATGATTAAATAATGTTTTAGCATCAGTTATTTCATTTATACCAAATTTTACATATGTTAATTCTCTTAACATTCTCTTAATTTCAGTTGCTCTATTTGGATAATTTTTAGTAAATTCAGTTTGATTTTTCATGAAAGCAGCCATACTTTCTGCAAAATCTTCAGCAAGAGAAGTATCACCATAATTAGTAACAGTACTATTACCATCTTTCATCTTAGCATTCTTCCAAGCAGTTACTTTTTCACTAAAGAATCCTTCTCTATTATGAACAATTTGATAATACTCTGTATCAAAACTATGTCCAATTTCATGAGTCATAGTAGCAAAATCTAAACTTGTTCTCCATAAATAGAATTTACCCCAACCACCTGCAGCAGCAGCTGTAAATCTCTTATTTATATTGTTATTCTCAGTTATAGAATATAAATCATTATCTGGATCATCCATATCTAAGAAATTAACTTCGCTTAATGTTGAAGCAAAAGTTTTAGGTAATAAATTATAATATGCTTTAAATACTTCAAATTTACTACTTAAATTATTAAGAGCAATTTGATTATTAGTAAAGAATCTTACATTCATTCCCTTAAATCCAATTGGTTTAAGAGCCATACCATAACCAAGTTCAATTAACTTATATTGCCCAGCACTCTTCTCTTCACATATTTCTTTCATTATTTCCATTTCAGTCATATTAGCATAAGCAGAACTATTCATTCTAAGCATATTTATAACTGAATTAGATTTAAATGGAAGTGCTTTATCAACTCTCATTTTTTGAATCATTTGAGTTCCATATTCACTAAGTACTCTATTATAGAATACCTCTGCTCTTCTATATTGAGCATCTGTATCTATATTAAATAATTCATCAACACTAAGTCCTCTAATAGTTTCAAATAATTTAACTTTTGTTTCTAAATTCATTTGATTACTTAATTGAGTAAACATAGAATTAGAACAATTACCTAAAATTTGTAATTTCTTAACAGCTTTTATACTATCATTTCTAAGTATATCAACAACTAAACTATTACCACTTTTTGCAAATGCTTGAAGTAATTTAGCACCCTCTGCATTTGTAGAATTTTTAATATGTTCTATACATGAAGCAAGCGCCGCATCACTCTTAGCTTTAGTAACAGTAAAGTTATAGAATCCCATATCAAGCATTTCTCTTACAGCACGTCTACTATTAAGTTCAAAAGTCATATCACTAATACTATCAAGACCATTAATTGAATCTAAATACTTAATAGAATCCATTAACAATCGAGTTGAAATACCTTCATGAGCTAATATATCAACTTTTCCATTATTAAGTAAATCTTGAATAACTTCAAAGTTCTTAGTACCTATTTCAAATACCCTAGCTATATCTCCTTTTATATAAGCATTTCTAGCTTCTGTAATTATTCTTGTATTAACTGAAGACGTCATAGCAGGACTCAAATCACTTGTTTGACTTGTTGGGAATAAATTTCTACCCTTTCTTCCAAGAATTCCACGATTAACTGGATTAACTCCAACATTTCTATTAGCATTACTGTGTTTAGCTAAAACAGAAAGCATATAAGACTTATTATGCGAATTTTTATACATTTCATGGAAACCATTTTTAAATGTTCTATATCCTTCACCATGTTTTGAAATATAATCAATGTATTCTGAATTAGCACCAAGTTCTCTCATAAGTTCAGCCATTTGTGATAAAGAATTCATATCACTTAAATATAAGTTAGCAATTACATCTTCACCATATAACATATTTCTAAATAATGCTTCTTGTAAGGTAGTTACACTTGGATTCATACTCATCACTTGATTAACATTTACACCAAATGATTGTAAAACAGGAACTGCAGATTGTAATGAAGTAATTCCATTTATTTGTAATACTAATCCAGCATTTTCATTAAGAGAAAATTGTCTAATAAATGCATCTTTTAGTGATTGTAATGTTGGATTTTGACTCATTATTTGTCCAACAACTCTAGAATTAACACCATTTCTAACTAATAAGTTTGCCATTGAATTAACATCAGTAACAGCATTTAGTTTTAAAATAGTAATTGCATCTTCACTAAATGCATATTGTCTAACAAATGCATCTTTTAATGATTGTAATGATGGATTTTGAGCTAATATTTGATTTAACGCATGCTCATTTACTCCATTTTCAACCATTAAGTTAGCCATTGTATTAATATCTTTTATATCACTTAATTTAACTGTTCCATTACCTAACACAAATTCAGTTTGTAATGTAAATCTAGTTAAATATTCATTTAAAACTTTTGCTCTATTAGGGAACTTAGATTCAAAATATGATCTATTCATAATAAATTCTCTAACAGAATCAGCAAAGTCTTCGCAATTTGCATTAGCAGAATAATCTGTAACACTTTGTCTATCAAGAGATATATTAGCATCAGCTTTTCTTGCATTTACCCAAACAGATGTATCTGAGAAATGATAATATCCACCATTAGTAAACATACTAGCAAATGAACTATCAAGACAATGACCAAATTCGTGAGATATAATTCTTAAATCAGCATCTCCAGTTATACCATTCCAGAAATTGAAGTTACCACTTCCACCTGTTGCACCAGATGTAAATCCTGCAGGTAAATTTTTACCATTATATCTCATTGCCCACATATAATCTTGAGGATTTATCATATCATGGAAAGAAGCAATTTTAACACAACTTCTAATTGCAATAGGAATATTTCCAGTTCGAACTGCATGTTTAAATTGTTCAACCTTCGCAACAATTGTTCCTAAATTAGCTTGATTATCAACAAATACTCTAATAGGAATTCCATAGTATGTATCTTTTAATGCCCTAACTTCTGAACCAGCAAAATCAAAGTATAATCTTCTCATTTCTTGTCCCATCAATTGAGCTAATGGATCAAGTATACTATTAATTACTTCATGAGTTAAATTAGCAGGTAATACTCTATTAGTAAATATTTGAAGAATTGGTGTAATTGCTGCACTATTAATTTGACCATTAGCAGTATAATAATTTGCAATAATATGATTCATAGTTTTAACACCAGTCTCATACATTAATTTAGCAAATGCACCTGTATCAAGTCTCATACCAGCATTATATTGAGCAATTGTTTGTTTAAATGTAAGCATTTGAAGATTCGTAGGCATCATTGAAACAATAGTGTCAATTACTCCAATGTTAGGACCATCTAAAGTTATTTTAGAAAGACCAGTAATTATTTCATTTAATGAACTTATATCTAATGTCTTATTAATTAATCCTGTATTAAGATAATCAAACACAAATCTAATAACTGATTGTTGTTGTGTAGTAAGAACAGTAGAACCATTAAATGTTGAGAATAACTCAGCACCTAATTGAGTTAAACTATCAATTTTAAATCCAGCAGTTAGACCATTATTTAAGAAGTTAACAGCTAATCCTGCATTAGTACCAAAATCAACACTAATATTATTTGCATTAACATATTGAATTACACGATTAATAAGATCTTGAGATATTCCATAAACAGTTAAGAAACTAATATTACCATCTCTTATCATTGATTCAATAACACTAAAATCTCTATTCGCAATTTCTTCAATTGCTGCAGCATTATTTTGACTAATAGCTTCATTTATTAAATCTGTATTACTCTTAACAACTTCGACAACTTCATTTGCAACATCTTGATGAACAACTTGTTCTTGATTTATTACTTGATCTTGAACAACATTTTGATTAACACTTTGTTGAACACCTTGACTAACAGAAGATTCAAGTACACTATGTAACTCACTAACTAATTGAACAAGTTCAGAACCCTTATTACCTAAAGCATCCTTTAAAGATTGAATCTCAGCATCAGATAATTTATTTAAATTATCCATTAGTTTGTTTATTCTACCTTTAAGAGCTTGCATTTCAGCAACTAATTTAAATCTAGTCGTACTATCAAGTCTAACCTTTTCAAGAACTGAACTTAAATCTCCAAATAGTTTATCTATAGATTTAACTAATGACTTATTAAAATCACTTACAGAACTATCTGAATCAACTGATTCAAATATTTCAGCATCTCTATTATAATTTTGTTTTACAAATTCAATAATTTCATTTTTTACTTTAGCTACTGTACTCTTAGCAGCATCAATAGCTTCTTGACTCTTACTTTCAATAGCTTTTCTCATTTGCTCTAATGAATCGTTCAACTTAGTTTGTAATTCAGTAAAATGAGTTAAACTATTTAATTTAGCACCCATAGAATCAATCATTTGATGTATGCTTCTAGATAAAGAAATATTTCCAATATTACTAATTACATTTCTTATAGTTTCTATTGATTTATTGATAGATTCAATAGCTTTATTAACACCATATTCATTAAGTGCTATATCATATATATCTTTTGCACTAATTTCATCAAGTACTTCAAATTCAGCATCAAGTATTTTAGCTTCTTCCATACTTAATGAATGTGCATCTTTAGCAGCAAGTTCTGCCTTTAATTTTATAATTTGATCCTTTAATGCAGTAATAGCACTAGTATCTAGTTTAACATTACTTCTAATTTCATTTATTTTACTAGTAATACTACTAATCATATCAGATACAGTTTTATTACCTTTAAATAATTCTTTAATTTTATTTAAACCTTCAAGAACCTTCATATTTTCTTGATTAATAGCATCATATATATCTTTTGCAGTAATCTCTTGAATAACTTCAAAGTCTGCATCTAATACACTTGATTCCTCTAAACTCAATGATTTAGCATCTTTAGCAGCAATTTCAGCTTTTAATTTATTAATCAAATCTCTTAAAGAAGAAATTTCAGTATTAACAGCAGCAACACTACCAGGATCTAATTGTACTTTTTGTACCATTGACCTAATAGATTCTCTTAAAGCATTAATTGCTTTATTATCAGTTACTAATTTTCCAAGAGCAACAAATGCATCCTTTATTTTAGCATTTTGATTATTAAATGCTTCATATATATCACGAGAACTAATTTCCCTAACTACTTCAAAATCAGCATCAAGAATATCAGCTTCATTTTGAGACATTGCGATTGCATCTTTAAACAATCCTTCATTAAAGAATTTAACAACTGAATCTTTAAATGAAATTAATTGTTCCTTTAATTGATTAATTGCACTCATATCAATACGTGTACTATCAATTATTTTAGTAAATGAAGCAACAACCGCATTATATGCTTTACTTAAATCAATGCTCTTAATTGCATCTCCTACTTTACTCATAGAAGCCTTCATTCCATCAAGACCAGGTAACTTAGATTTTAAAGAAGCAAATGAATCAAGAATTTGTTGAACATGGGTTTTAAAAGTAGAAGTATCGCTTATATCAATATTAAATAATTCATCTATCTTAGAAATAATAGAATCAACGCTTGTAACAACATCAGCATTAACACCAGATAATTGTACTCTTCTACCAACATCAAAATTATTAGCAGCAAGCTTAGATACATCACTACCATTAACACCAATTCCATAATAAGAATTTATATCAGATTGAACAGAATCCATCAAATCAGTTATAGGAGAATTCTCAGTTAATCCATGATTAGCCATCTCTCTTAATAACTGTTCCTTCATTTGTTTGTTTTGTTTTATTTGTTGCTTAACATCATATTTTCTCTTACTTATGTCAGCATCATTCTTATTACCTTGATTTTCTTTATTACCAAGTTTTTGTAATTCATTTTTTTCAACATTTAAACCATTAATTTTATTATCAATAAGTTTAATAATATTACTAATTGTACCTGTTCCACCAGAAGTAAGTCCCATTCCTATAACACCAACACCTACTACTGAAGATTGTAAATAAGTTAAAACCTTATTTTTTGTTTCAATATCAGATTCAACATTTTTTATAATAGAAGTATCTGTATTATCAGTAAACTTTACTCCTTCATTTTTTAACTTATCAAGTTTTGCATTAATCTTATTAACTTCAATAATATAACTATTAATTAAAGTATTAAGAGCAACTTTATTATTAGATGTATTACTATTTCCGTTATTATTTACATCGCTAACACCATTTACATCATTATGTTGATTTGCATTTTCTTGCATATTAACAATGTCTCTTATAGTAGCTTCTTTTTCTGCAACAAGTGCATCTGCATAATTCTTTTGCGCTACATCTAATTCTTTTTGTAAAGTTTCTTTTTGTTTTTTAGTTATAGCTTTTTCTAATTGACTCTTAATTGATTGTATTCTGTTTTGCAAATCACTCAATGAAACACTTTGATTTCTAATATTCAATACAGTATTTTCAGTTTCTAATTTTTGTATTTGTTGAACAATATTTTTAATTTCATCAATAAGAGATTGAGCATCATCATTTTCATTTAATTTATTTAATTCTTCTCCTAATTTATCAAGTTTTTTTTGTAAATCAGCTATTTGAGCTTTATTTTTCTCTATTTTGTCGTTTGCTTCTTTTTGTAACTGATCTATTTTACTTCTTAAATCAGGTATTGTTTCTTCTAAAATTTTATTTACTTCAGATTGTAACTTATTAATTTGTTCGATATTAGCATCTTTATTTTTAGATAATTCAGCTATTTGAGCTTCTAAATCTCCAACTTTTGAAAGTAAATTTTCAATATCAAATTCCAATAAAGAAGGAATTGAACCATCACTATTACTTCCATCCGTAATTTCATTAAACACTTGTTCTAAAACAAAATTATAAAAATCATATTCTCCACGTAAATCTTCTTCACCAAAAAGTTTATCTTTAAGTGATTGACTATCTTCTGCAGCTTTTCTATCTTGTTTCCATTGTTCATATTGTTGCTTTAAATTTTCATCAAGCATAGCTTCTTGAACAGCTTTATTTATATCAATACCACTTTCTAGGAATATAGCCAATTTTTGAGAAACAATAAGTGAAGCTTGAGTTTTTGAATAACCATTTTTTATTAAATCTTGTTGTAAAATACTCATTAAACCAATTATATTAGAATTTTTATATTTTGCTAAAGAAATCATTGCATTACCTAATTTTCCAATGCCCATAAAAGCAGCAGAAATAGCAGCAGTAACACCAGCATCAAAAACTGCTTGTGGATCAAAATCCTCAGTTAATAATCGTTTTAAATATGCTTCAGGATCTGTAAACAATTCTCTTAAACCAACATCAAAGGTACCTTCAGTAAATCCATCTATACCCTTAATATACTGAGGATCTAACATAGCAGCAATATCAGATAAGAATGGATCTATTAATTCTTGAACAGATTCTTCCATAACTTCGCTTAAAATACTACTAAACCAAACTTTAAATCCTGTTCCACCACCAGGTCCAAAAATACCTCCGACAAATTTTTCCATTAATATTTCAGATACAGCACTTAATATACTATATGTATATGCATAACCATCTGATATACCTTCACGTTTACAAGTCTCTAAAGAACCGCCAAAGGCACCAACACCCATCATAATAGCACCAGTCCATTTAGCAGCTACAGCATTTCCACCAGTGAAATATGCTACAGCAGCACTTGCAAGTATAGGGATTGCCATATTACCCATACTAGTAAACGCCTGCATACAGTAAACTTCCATTTGAGTTAATTTTCCAGAATCAGCACCAGCCATAATATAACTCCACATAGCATCATTCAAACTTGGAATATGACTATGTATATGTATATCTCTATCACATAAAACGCTAAGCAAATCCTCTATTGGATTCATTATTGCATAACTAACATTTTTTAGATATCCCCACACACCATTTACAGCAGGTAACACAAAAGTTTCTGAAACAAATTCATCAAATTGAAATTTTAGTTTTGCTAAATCATCAATCTTAAAAAATTCAACTAGGTCCTGAACTGCTTCTGGAGAAGATTGTATAATTCTATCAAAAATTTCGCAGTTTTTAGCAGACATATCTTCTAAATATAAATTAGCACGATATTGAGCTTCTAAATTAAATCCAGCTGAATTAGTACTATTGAATAAAGAAGTAAATGTTTTTGCACCCCTTGTATTATAAATATATTGTAAACAAGCAACTGAATTTAATTGATCAAATTCACCATTATGTTTACCTAAATATGAAAAGTTATTTAAATAACTTCTAACTCTATCATTAGAACCAATAGCAAGAGCTAACTGATTATAATCATTTTTCGACATATAATCAAGTAATATTAAAGCTTCCCTTGCATCAGCAAGTTCATTTACATGAGCTTCTAATGACCTATTATTAGGAAATTGAGCTTTTTCCTCTTCACTCATGCTATCTAAAATTTCTTGTTCTAATTGTGCTCTTGAAGAACGAGTCAAACCAAAATCATTGATTTCATAATTTTCTGAAATATTCATTGTACTATAATCGAAATCACTATATTGTGGAACAATCCACTTCCAATGATTATTTAATTGAATTAATCTATCATTATTTAAAGTTTTTGATTGATTACAAACGCCTATAATAGATTTAGCAGTTTGAATTCGCTCCCATGCAGCTGCAATTCTTTCGAAAGGATTTTCCTTTTCACCTGTTACATAATCAATTATAGTGTCAGCCTGATTAAATAATGTTCCTAAAGGTTGAGTAGTGGTTCTAATAGAAGAAAAAATAGAATCTGATTTTAAACCTGACATTTCTAATATAATGTCGAATATATCCATCCAAGCATCACTTTTATCTTGTTGTCTTAACTGAATTTGAATATCTTGAACATTATTATATCTCTCAGCTATTTGAGTTAACATAAAATCAGTATTTTCCATGCCCATAAGTATGTTGTCTGTAAATGCCTCATATGGTGTTTTATCTGGATCAACAGTAATCCCCAACTCCTTAATTTCATCAGCAGTATAATTTACTGCAGGTTCAGCAAAAACCAAATCTAAACCTTGAGTTATTCCATATTTTTTAGCAATTGCTGGATCCATTAAATCCATAGAAGACATTGAACCTCCAGGCCAAATATCATCGACTCCAGGATAAGGATTAGCATCAGGTAAAAAATCTTCAATAGAAACATCACCATGAGCAAGAGCTAAATAAATTCCTCTAGCACTTTCTTGAGTAGCTTGATCTGTAAATCTATCCTCAGGTGACTGTAAACCAGGATACATCTCTTCAAATTTAGGTTCTTCAGGTGCTTCTTTTAAACGACCAGCTTCATATTCTTTCATATCTTCTTCCCATTTAGCATGAGCTTCTTCATATGAAGAATAAGCTGAATTATATTGAGCTTCATATTCTCTACTATTAGCAGGGAAATACCCTCCTAAAGCAGCTAATGCTTGCATTTGATACATTATTTCGCTATTTGCAATAACACTTTGATCAGCTTTTTCTCTAAAATGTTCAAAAGCTAAATAATCAATTGTAATTCCCCTAGCAAAAGTAACATTTCCATTTGCATCTTTTTCAAAATATTGTGGAAATTCTTCATATAAACTTCCATCATCATTCATCGCAAAAAATGCATTATTTATAACAGTATCATCTACTTTATCAGTAAATACATATTTTCCATTTTCATCTTTGGTAACATATTGTTCATAATCATCACCAAACATTTGCCTCAAATCAGATTCTGTACAATCTTTAGAATTAATAACATCTAAAATATAATCATTACCAATGCCATCTCTAAATTCACCAGTTTCCTCATTACATCCATAAAGCATATCTTGATAATAGTACATTTCGCGTTCTGTTCCATCATAACAAGTTTGAGCTAAAAAGAATTGTTCTTCAAAAACACTTCTATCTGTTCTTGTATCAACATCAGTTGAAGTCATTTGATTAAACAAATCAACAAATGTATTTCCACTCGATGACCTTGCAGGAACAATAGTTCCATCTGGATATTCTCTAGGATCTTCACTCAAATAAATCCCATCTTTAAATGCTTCATTTGAAACACCAATTTGTGCAAGTTTATAAACACTATGATTCGCAGGAACCAATCCTTCTGGATTTGCTTCAGAACCTTTTTCAGCTGCATAAAAATCAATAACATCTTGAATATGATTTTGAACACTATTAATAATCATATTATGATTATCTTGTCTTTCTCCTTCAGGAATCTTTGTATAACCATCAAGAACCATCATTTCTAATTGTTTTTGAGAATCAGTTTTATAGTCATCCGCTTCTTCATCAGAAGGTTTTCCAGGTCCCATATAATCTGGTTGATTTAAACCATCCAAAACATTTTGTTCAATATAATCTCTATATGATAAACCATCAGAAGTTTTGTGAGCATCCATATTTAATAAAACATTACCATTAATATTTGCAGTACCAAGTGTATACATAGTAATACAAGCAGCATCTCTCATACCCTGTAAACCAGAAAGAACTTCTTCATACGAATTATAAGCATCGCTCTCATTATTAACACCAATTCTATATAGTAAAGAGTCTTTCCATGAATTACCTTTTGCACCATCAGCAGTTATTCTTTCTATTTCATCTTCAAAATAGTTTGTATAACCATTAGTAACACTAGCTGCAAATGATTCAAAATCCATTCCACGGCTCTCTAAATTAACTTGTAATGTAGATGGAATACCAGCTTTGTGCGCATCTTCTATTTCTTGAATATAGTCACTATATACATAAAATTCATAATCAGCATTAAGTTTTCTATAACTATTATATAAATTTTTTGTTTTATTTTCTAAAGAATCTAAATACCCCCAAGCACCATTAGCACCAGTAACAGCTTTAATGTTAGAAGTAATAGATTTCATATCACCACCTGTTGTAGTAATAGTTCTATTACCATCAGGATTAAGATTTGATACTAAGTCAGAAGCTTCTTGAATAGTTTTAAGTGCATCACCAGCACATTCCTTAGCAGCACTTAATGTATTAGAACCAGCATAACCACCAACACCCATTCCAAAGAACGAAACAGCTTCATCAAGTTGTCTTGGTGTAAAATTAATATCACCAAGTCCACCTCCACCACCACTTCTTCCTCCACCGTTGTCTCCACCAGTGTTAGGTTTATCAGTTAAATCTTCATCATCTTCCTTGTCATCATTTGATGAATCGTCTTTGTTTTTATCATCATCTTTCTTATCATCATTTGATGAATCGTCTTTATCTTTATCATCATCTTTCTTATCGTCATCTGATGAGTCATCTTTATCTTTATCATCTTTTTTATCATCTTTAGATTCATCATTATCTTTATCTTCAGAATCTTTTTTATCATCATTTGATGAATCATCTTTATTATTATTTTTATCAACTAATTTATCAGAATCAAAACCATCATCTTTTTTACCAGATGAACCTCCAGATGGTTTCTTCTCTTCATCAACTATACTATCATCTTCAACATCTGTTTCTTCTCCATCAGTAATAGTTCCACCAACAATAGTTTCATTCTCAGAAGTAGTACTATCAACTACATCAGAAGTATTTTGTGATTCATCAACATTAGTATTTATATTATCAACAACACCGTTAACATCTTCACCATTTTCTACTTCACCAGCATCAACCACAACATCACGATTTTGATAAGCAAGCATTCCAATACCAGCAGCAGCACCAGCAACAGCACCTATACCAGTTGCAACTTTACTCTTAGTTGATAAACCTTTTTTCTCTTCTTCAGAACCACCGAAACTATATCCACATTTAGGACAATTACTCGGAGTATCAATTCCGTTATATATATAACCACAATTAGAACATTTCATAATATGTTACCTCTTTTCATCATTTATTTTTTTATTTATCAACTACTTACTTCTTGATCTAGATTCAATAGCAGCACAAGAAGCGCAAGTATATTCATTATCTATTATTCTTTCTTGATCCATTATCTCATTTGCAATTTCTCTTAACGCTTCATTCATTTCAGTATTAAGATTTTCTAAAGTTTTAGCATCATTTGTTAAATTAGTTTGATGAGTTCTCGATTCTCCCTTATCAAAAGGTTCACCATTTACAATAACAGAACTCATTGCTGCATCTACTGCACCTAAATAATCAGTATAACAACCAATCGCACGTATAGCTTCATTCACTGACTTTTGAGCTTCTACATATTTAGCTCTTTCCTCTTCCAATTTTGTAATTTTTTCTCTCGCAGCCGCAGCCTTTTGTTGATAATGATAACAACCCATATAACTCACCTATCCTCTATATATAAAAGTATTATTTTTAATATTTTTAAGTAATAACAAACTATAACTTTAGCCTATTACCCTATATAATAATTATATAAAAAATAGCAATATAAAGCAATAAAAAACCCAAGAAAAATCAAGAAAAAAAGGCCAAAAAAAAAGAAGTTAAATCATTGTTAATAACTTCTTTTTTTATATTACATATTGTAATTTTTAATAGCTGTAGTAACGCTATCAGATGCTGAAGTTAATACTTCTTTATAAGTATCAGCATTAGCTAAGAAAGTTTCAAACGCTTCTCTAGCTTGTTCTCTACTAGCATCACCTTCAGACCAGTTTTCCATAATTCTTGTATAAGCATCTCTAACTTTAGGAATAAACATTTCCATTTCTGCCTTAGCATTATTTACTTTAGTTTGTCCTGTAGTTACATCTGGTTTGATATCGATTGTATCTCTATCATCAGTATGTTCACCCATTAAAGATTTTGGTTCTGATTGAAGAGCAGCGAATTGTTCTAAACCAGCACCATTAGAGTTTTGGATTTCTCTATAGTTTGAAGCAACTTTAGATGATTCACTTGCTAAAGCAGCAAGAGCATTTCTAACACCGATCATTGCATTGTAAACAGTGATAACGTTGTTAATTTGAGTTCCAGCGTCTTTTCCTCCCCAGTTTTCTTTAAGATTTAAAATACCTGTTTCTAAATCAGAAATAATAGTTTTTGCGCTATAGTCTCCACTACCTTCAACGATATCGTTGTATAATGCGCATGAATCTTCATATAATGTTTGTACACTTTGTACTTTGTGTCCCATATCTCATTACCTCCTATAATAAGTATAAGTGACATATAAAAAAAAATCAAGTAATTTTACATTTACTTGATTTCATTAATAAGTTTAACAATAGTTGCAGCACCATTAACCACAACATTTGCATGGTCTTTATCAATCGCAGAAAATGATGATAATGAATTTGTAATCTTAACAAGGAATTGTTGACCAACTCCAGGACCAATCCAAATCGCATTACTTGTATCCATTGATTGTTTATACCAGTCTTCATACTCATATTTCTTAAATGAACTTGGAATATCAAAATATACAAAATTCATCTTAGGTTCTTCTTTATTAGATGTTAAAATCTTTTGGAACATCTTCTTATGATCATCATCTAATTTATTATAGAATTTTTCAAATCCAATAATAACTATTAAATTATTTGGAATTGATGCAATACTTCTATAATCATTATCATTTTGAGCTAAAATATCTAAAATTGATTGATTAGCTTTATCAAGCGAATCCACAAATTCATTGTATTGAGAATTCAAATAAGATATGTTTTGATGATCAAATGTTTCATAAAATCTGCTTGCATCTATAATAGTAGTCATAAACTTATTTTCATTATTATCAAAAACATTAATTAAATTCTTGATAAATCTACCCATAGTTTCAAATTCACTAGATGTAATTACAGTGGTAACCTTCTTAGCAAAATTATATTTCATAATATTTAAATTATCTTTAATAATTCCAACCGGTACACTATCAAGACCTGTATATTTCTTCATCATAGGTTTAAGTTCTACAATTTCAGGCATTACATGAATAACAGGTGCATTTTTCATACCTTTTGCTTTTAATTCTTCTACAAACTTCTTAAGGGTATTATATAAACTATCATCCTTAGTAATAAATGCTGTTTGGAATTCACAAACATTATCAAGTTTACAAAGACCTCTACCTAAAGTAGAAGATGGAATTATACCATTAGTTCTACCTAAAATATCTCTATAAACTAAATCATTAGCCATTTGTAAACAAAGAGCATTTTTACAACTTTGAACAACCTTCATTTTAACTGTACTTTGAGTTTCTGATGTAATTATGAAATAAATACCATATTTAGCACCTTCACGTATTGAAGGAATATATTTTTCAATGATATCTTGATAAACTTCATTCATAATTTCAACTGAGTTTATAATAACAACTATACTAGGTAAAGTCTCTCCACTATTTTTAATATAATCTTGATAACTTCCACCAAACTTAGTAAATAATTTCTTTCTCTTATTTAACTCAACATATAAATACTTAGATAAGTTATTAACTTTCTCATCATCTCCATTAATAACAACATCTCCAACTTGAGGAGCCTCTCTAAAGTTAATTAATGTCTCAGCACCAAAGTCTACTAAGTATAAATGTAATTCATCAGTACTATAATTAGATAACATTGAATAAACTAAAGATTGTAATATCTCATCTTTACCACTTTCATTCATACCATAAATTAAAGTATTACCAACTTCATTTAAATTAATTGTAAGAAGGTCTTGTTTTTGATTAGTAGGATCGTCATACTCTCCAACTATAGGATTAATAACATAATCTTCTTTTTTATAATTATATTTTTTAACTAAATCATCTACATAAATATTTTTAGGAATACTATCAAGCCACAAACTACTAAGTTTTAAATGTGTACTTTGATTACCAATATCTATTAAATATTTAACAATATTAGTTAATTCTTCACCTTGAGAAACCATTAAATTTTTCTCTCTAACATTATTAATTGTTCTATTAACTGAACCTACATTATCAATTAAATATAAGTTCTTATCAACTGGTTTTTTAAACTCATTATTTGGAAAATATTGAGCTCCTGCCCAAGCAGATTGACCAATTGCAAAAAATTCACTATAACCAACAAGTAAATAAAATCTACCTACTTGTTTTAATTCAGCCGCTAAATCATTTCTAATCATTTCTGTACTATCTTGTTTATCTTGAACTTTTAAACAAATTTTAAATTTAGCATTTGACCAAATTTGTGCATCTACTACACCACTTGGTTTTTGAGTAGCAAGAATTAAGTGAACACCAAGTGAACGTCCAATACGAGCAGCACTTACAAGATCATCCATAAAATCTGGTTGTTGACTCTTTAACTCTGCAAACTCATCACACACAATAACTAAATGAGACATAGGTTCATTTAAAACACCATCTCTATATAATCTTTGATATTTATATATATCAATAGTACCTTCACCAGTCTTCATTTTAACTTCATTAAATACAGCTTGTCTACGTCTAAGTTCACTATTAATACTTGCAAGTGTTCTATTAATTTCAGCTTTGTCTAAGTTTGTAATAGTACCAGCAATATGAGGTAACTTCTCACCTGTATCACTATTAACAAATGCACTAGCAAGTCCACCACCTTTGTAGTCAATCAAAACAAATTGAACTTCTTCTGGACTATAGTTAACCGCCATTGAAAGAACATATGTAATAATAAACTCTGATTTACCTGAACCAGTCATACCAGCAACTAAACCATGAGGTCCATGCGCTTTTTCATGTAAATCTAAAATAAATGGTTCATTATTAATATTAGCTCCTATCTCAGCTTTTAAAGACTTAACAGGATTATTTTCTTGCCATCTATTTAAAACATTTAATTGTTCTATTTTACCAACACCAAATAACTCTAAGAATGTAATATTATTCGGAAGTTGTTTTGCACTTTCTAAACTATATAATGGTAAATTAGATAAAACTTTACTACAAGCATGCATATCATAATCTTCATTAGTTTCTTCTATAAACTTTCTTTGTTCATTATTAGCAGTATCCATCATAATAGATGTCTTTTCACCAATAACTAAGAACCTAGAAACTTCACTTGGTATTTTAGATAATTTTTCTTCTAAAATTAACATACTAAATCCATTATTACGATTAGATTTAATTACAGAGTTAACAATTTTAATTTTTCTAGCAACATCAATATCATCTACAATAATGATAAAAAATCCATTATTAAATTTAGTTACATTATTTTCTTTTAATACTTCTCTACCATTAAATATTTGTTCTAAATAATTTGATACTTCTTGCATCTCATCAGTATTAGTAGCAAAATATCTAATAGATTTATCATTTGAAAAACAATATGGACTATTAGCTAAATATTCCCATCTATCTTTATTAGCTTCATTTGTAAATACAACAAATTTCAAATCATCATAACTATGAAATGCCATTAATTGTAAAATAATATTATTTGTAAATGTAATATATTTTGGAAAAATTCCATTTATACCAGTTAAAGTATTCTTAGCAAGTGAATAACTCATTGGTACATCTCTTATAGTTCTATAATTATTTACAAGTCTATCAACCATAACTTTTAAGTTATCATTTTCCATTGTAAAATCTTCAGTAGAATAAGAAATTTGAGCATCAAATCTCTCATCTCCTATACCAACTCTAACAGTTAAAAAATCATCTTGATCATTACGTCTTGACCATAATGTTCTTCTTTTATTCATAATCATGTCATAACAAACATTAGTAGACAAAATATTATCTTCAATTATTCTCTTTTGATTTTCATATTCAACAAGTAATTCTCTATCTTTTTTATTTATATATTCACTATATTTCGCTTGTCTTTCTTCTTCTCTTTTAATTTTAGCTTTCTTTTGCATTTTTCTTGAAATATTAGGCCAAATTAACATAGAGAATATCATACATGCAGAAATCAATAATGTAGGAACAATTTGTGCAAAAGTTTTTTCATTTGATAAATAAGCCATTAAAGCATTTGATAAAGTCATCATTGAACTAGCAACCATTGTTAACATTGGTGCCATTGTAACCCAAAGTGGAATATCTTGAATATTCTCTTTCGCAGGTGGACTATCAATTTTCATACTATAAGTAGTTATATATTTTCTAATTCTTGGTGACTTTAAAAAATAATCATCATCTGTATAATATGGTTTATCATCAATTTCTTCATCACTCAATTTATCAGAAACAATATAATGTATTTCTTCTAAACCATGAACAACTACATTATTAAATGGAGAATTAATAAATAAACTTCCATGTATTAATAATATCTTAACACCATATATATTTACTAAATCACCATTGTCACATTTAGTTTTACCTTTTTTAAGCTTTTTATCATTTAAATAACAAGCTGCATTTTCAAGAACTTCTACATTCCATTTACCACCTTGATAATTTAAATGAACATGTTCAGGTAAAATATTAGACATTCTTATATTTATAGTACAATCACTACCACTACCAACTTTAACAACAGTATTATCTTTTACTAAATAGTTTTTAAAAGATGTATCATTACTATAATCACAATATAATAAAAACTTCTCTTCGTTTTTTTCAACTATATAAAAATTTTTGACTTTTAAGCAAATATTTTCACTCTTACCAGCAGAATCAAATACCTTAGTATTTTTACTTGGTGATAAAACCCATTCTCCTTCTTTAGCACTAATATTTACCATATTATTATTTTGACTATCTCTAAGCCAAAAATCTCCAATTCTCTTAGCAGGTAAAGAGAATGTTATTATTCTATTACTATCAAATAAATATATATTCATTTTTTACCTCCTACACAAGAACTAACTTTGTACCATTAGTAATATCTGTATCTCTTATCAAGTCATTATTTTTATAACATCTACCACTATCTGCATTAATAATCATAATAGTACGAGAAAAATCAATACTATCAATCATTATATTATTAAGTAAATTAGCTAAATGACCAACTCTTTCATTAACCGGTACAAACATCTCATAATTTTTACTCAAAGATAAAATATATATATTTACTAAAATTTTATTTTCATACATATAAAAACACCTTCATATTCTATAAATAGTATACTACAAATTAATGCAAAAAAAAAGAATTAATCTTCTTTCATAGTTATTAATCCTTTATCAACTTCTTCAAGAGCTCTTCCTATCTCTTTTTTAGAAACATACTCATTCTCATTTGCCTGAAAATGCTTATGTTCTTTCATTACTTTAGCTCTATCAGCAGCAATATGTACTAATTTGTACTTTGAATCTACTATGTTTAATAGTTTGTCAATTGAAGGATATATCACTTATTACCATCTCCCTATCTTTAATATAACTATACCTTATTATTTTATTCTTTACAATATTATTATACACAAGATTGACAACATATAAACATTAATTTTTTTCAATAAAATCTTTATCCTTATGAGGTTCATCAAAGAATAAATCTGGATAATTTTGTTGTCTTAATGCTTCATAAGTCATTATAGCAACAGCATTACTAACATTTAATGCACGAACTTTATCACTCATAGGCATTCTCATACATTTATCTAAATGAGGTTTTAAAATTTCAACTGGAATTCCACTACTTTCTTTTCCAAAAACAAAGTAATAATTTTTATCTTTATCACTATAATCAAAACTACTATGTGGTTTATGACCATATCTAGTTAAAAAATAAAACTCTCCATCATTCTTTTCAAAAAACTCATCTATATTTTCATATAATGTATAATCACACTCATCTATATATCCAGCACCACATCTTTTTATATATTTTTCTTCTAAACTAAATCCAAGTGGCTTAATTAAATGTAATTTTGCATTACTAGCAACACAAGTTCTCATTATATTTCCAGTATTAGCTGGAATCTCAGGCTCAAATAAAACAATATTTATCATTCTTTCCCTCTTTTCTTAAAATAATATACCACGAGTACCAAAGAAATACCAATACTATCTACAAAAACATCCTTAATATTTCCACTTCTACCTGGAACATATAACTGATGAATTTCATCACTACACGCATATAAGAAACATAATATAAATGAATACATTATTACCCTAGTATAACTAATATTATATGTACCAAAAAACATGCAAACTAACAAACATAAAACAAAATATTCACTTATATGAGCAAGTTTTCTAACAGGTATATGGTATTTTTCATATAAAATAATTTTCTCTTCCTCAGTAATATCAGGGTTAATAATTTCAGCAACAAAACCAATTGTTTTACCAATTAACCCCATACTTTGTTTAGTAGACTCTTCTCCATTAGAACTACTAAATTTAAATATAACACACATCATTAAAATAATTAAAATAAATAATATAAATCTTTTCATAAATTAAATTTTAACATAATGATTTATTTTATACTATTAATAATTTTATCTTTTACATCAAGAAACATTTTTTTAGTAGACTCACGAGTCAACATATCAACTACTTTATCAATATCACACCAAATTAAATCATGAACATCTTCTGAATCATTATCACTTTTACCATCATCAAATCCTAAATAATAATGAACAACTATTTCACCCTCAAAAGAAGAATACTCTTCCTTACATATTTCTTCTTCACTTATAAGTTTAACTTTTCTTTTAATTTCTTCTTCAGTCTCGCGAATAGCAGCAGCTAAAATACTCTCATCTTTTTCTAAGTGACCCTTTGGAAAACTAAAATCATCTCTGTATTCCCTATAAACAATAGCTACTTTATTTTCACTATTTATTAAAATACACCCACCCTTATCAATCTTCAATTGTATCCTCTTCTTTCTTCTCCTCTAATTCTTCAAACATACGTTGCATAGTAGGATTATTACGAGTTAACTTCTTTATAGTTAAATCTTCAGCCTTATTATTTGCAAGTCTTAAATTATCATCGGTCTTAAGTAAATGTTCTTTTGTTTTTTGTAAATGATCAATAGTTTTATCGATTTCTTCAATTGCTTTTTGAAATCTTTCACTAGCAAGACGATAATTTCTGCCAAAACCTTCTTTAAATAAATTAATATTTTCTTCAAAATGAGTAATATCAATATTTTGATTTTTTACCATTTCCAACTCTTTTCTATACTCTAAACTCTTACTTGCAAGATTTCTTATTAACGTAATTAAAGGAATAAAAAATTGTGGTCTTATTACATACATCTTATCATATAAATGAGATACATCAACTATACCATCATTATAATAATCATTATCTGGTTCAAGTAAAGAAACTAAAACAGCATACTCACAATTCTTTTCTTTCCTATCTTTATCAAGTTCCTTAAAGAAATGTTCATTTTTATGCTTTGTAGCAGTACTATCAGCCTCATTTTTCATCTCAAACATAATAGATACAATTTCATTTCCATCTTCATCAAAATCCCTAAAAATAAAATCCCCTTTAGAACCAGTTTTAGCATCATTATCTTTCTCAAAATATGAATTTTTAAATAAAGGTCTTAATCTATTAAATTCAACACTACAATGTTGTTCTAATGATTCACCAATCATCTTAGTAGATTGTTTAGCTTTAAAATCTTTATAATAAGCAATTTGCTCATCCTTATCTTTTAATTTTAATTCATATTGTTCCTTTAAAGAATTCTCTCTAATCTCACTTTCTTTATTTTTAAGTTCTAATTCACTACTTAAATTATCAATTTTCTTTTCTTTTTCTGATACTACCCTTTGTATCTCAAGTTCCATTTTACTTTCTTGTACTTGAAGTTTACCCTTTAATTCAGATATTTCAAGTTCTTTCTTATTTATTTCACTTTCATA
Source organism: Bacilli bacterium (assembly GCA_045638445.1). Taxonomy (GTDB): domain Bacteria; phylum Bacillota_I; class Bacilli_A; order RF39; family UBA660; genus CAG-1000. The sequence continues at coordinate 36,755 of JAZUBJ010000121.1, forward strand.
TTCTTTCTCTAACTTATTTTTAGTTTGTTCTTCAAGACTACTTAATTTTAATTTTAATTCTTGAATTTCCATATCCTTACTAGATTCAGCTAACTTAACAGCACTCTCTATATCTTTTTTAAATCTATTTTCTCTTTCAAGTAATTCACTTTCAAACTCATGATCTCTTATTTGTTTAACAATAGACTCATAATCACTCTCACTTATTTGAAAAACAGTACCACATTTTGGACATTTAATCTCGTTCATTTATTCTCCTTTTATTTTATTATAATCATTTATTATTTCATCTTTTTTATATGTATCCATACATTCATTAGAATCAACAACTATTTCATAAATACCTGCTATATTATCAACAAGATATTTACAAACACTAAGTATCATTATTCCACAATCATATTCATAAAATTTATTTTTATCAAAATCATTAAATACTTTCTCAATACTCATTCTTAAATCAGCCATATCATATTGAATA
>JAZUBJ010000122.1:0-3192 GCA_045638445.1 Bacilli bacterium
ATGTAATGGATATAAAGGTTCAATGTATTTATTTGTCGAAGAGAAAAGTTTTAATTTTAAAAAGAAAAAATACATATTTTTTGGTGAATATATCGATGTAGATGAATTTTTAATAAGTGAAATAAAATATAAAAACAATAGAACCTTAGTAAGAGTAGTGGAAAAAACAGTAGATGTTATTTTTAACACAAAAAGTATTAACATAAAGTTTAAAAATAATGATGACGCAAAAGAATTTTATGATAGAATTATAGAACTAAAGAAAAACGATACATTTGTTAATAGAAGTCTTCATAAAATACGAAATATTACAGAAGAAGATGTAAGAAAAGGATTAAAAACAATAGTAAAAACAGTAGGTATTATTGGAATAGTAGTACACAGTGTAAAAAGTGTGGTAACAGATGGAAAGAGTATATTTGAAGAAGGAAAAGAAGCAATAAAATCGATATTAAAAAAATAGTCTAAAGAACGAAAAACTTTAGATTTTTTTAATGTATTATTAAAAATAATATGTTATAATAATAATTGATAATAGATAAGTATGTCTATTTTTAGGAGTAAATATGGAAGGTATAAAGAATACAAAAAAATTCAAAATTCTATTAATGCTTTTAGGTATTAGTATTTTTGTGTATGCTTTTTTTCCAACACTAGCAAGATATAAAAATAGAACATCTTATTATGAAATAAGTGAATGGGACGGAAGTGTAGCTACAAAATATAACAGTGGAACAGGAACAGAAATTGATCCATATATTATTTCAAACGGAAGTGAATTTGCATATTTCCAAAGCCAACTAGAACATACAGATTATAAAGGAGTATACTTTAAACTCGGAAATGATATCGTTTTAAATAAAGGTATATTTAGTTATGATGGAACTATTAGTTATCAAGTAGATGATAGTATATATGAAATTGAAGAATATACTACAAACTATAGTGAAGGAAATATAAATGAATTTCCTAAAATAAAAGATTTTAAAGGTAATTTAGATGGTAATTTATATAGAATATATGGATTATATATGACATCAAATACTGAAAATGATTTAGCTTTATTTGATAACTTAAGTGGAAATATAAGTAATCTATATATAACAAATTCACTTATTTATGGTGGAAATAATACAGCAATGCTTTCTGTTGATACTTCAGATGCAACTATTAATAACGTAATGATAGATGGCTATGTTATTGGTAGCAATGAAAACATGACAACAACATTTGATATTACTGAACTTGTTGATAATAAAATTAATTTAAGTAATTTTAGTTATCAAGGAAATTATGTTTCATCAAAATTAACTGGTGAATTTACAAGTACAGAAAATAATAAACTAGTGATAAATGGAACTGAATATGAAAATGGTAAATTTGAAATTAGTTTAGACAAAAATACACAAGAATTATCTTATTCATTATTAACAGAAGATGAATATCAATTAAATAATTTAAAATATGTAGTTGTGAGTGATTACGGAGTATCTTCATCATTTGCAATTTCATCAAATAACACAAATTTTAATAATGTAGTAAATAAAGCTTATATAAGTGCTAAAAATTATTCTTCAGGATTTATACATACAACAAGTGGAACATTAACTTTCAAAAATGGATATAATGCTGGAGAAATCAAATCAAATGTAACATCAGGATTAATAAACTACATTAATAGTGGAAACGTAGTAATTGACTCATTTTATAATAATAAAGATTTGACTTCATCATTTATATATAACGTATCAAGTGGAGATGTAACTATATCAAATAGTTTCACTGCATCTACAAGTTACGTAATCGACACTGTTGAATCAAATGTAACAATAACAAATAGTTATGCAATTAACAGTGATACCATTAAAAATGGTGAAGTAACAGGAGGATTTACATCAAAAGATATAAATTCACTTAAAAATAGTAATTTTATGAAAGAAACATTACTATTTAATGAATTTGTAAGTATTAACGACACACTTGTTAATAATACAAATATTTGGGTATTTGAAAATGAAAGTTATCCAATATTATATATAGATGATTTAAATAGACCAGTTGCAAAAATAAATGTAAGTATCTATTCATGGGATACATTAGCAAATGACTTAGACACACATAAATTCTCAACAAACTTTATGTTTAATATAAATACAACTGATGCACTAGCAGAAGTAAAAAGTATTGAATATTATTTACATAAATCAATGACACCACTAGAAGATTATAAAACAGTTGAATATACAAAATATGAAAGCGAAAAAACAATTAATGAAGAAGGAAGTTATATTATTTACGCTAAAATAACTGATAGTAATGATAATATAACATATATAAATAGCGATATATTAATTGTTAATCCAGAAAATACAATAGCAAATATAACAATTAGTAATTATAAATATTCAAGTGTAACAACAGTTCCAAAAACAATATATTTATCAAAAACTGATAATATTGTTGTTAATGTTAATGAAGAATATGTAAACAAAGATAATATTAGTTATTATGTAACTAGTGAATTACTAACAGAAAATAACTTAAAAGAATTAAGTGAAGTATGGACTCAATACGTAGATAAAGTTGAAGTATCAAGTAATGAAAATAATATTTATTACTTTAAAATTATTGATAATAATGGAAATGAAAACTATATTTCAACAGACTATATAACAGTAGATGGATACGTAATGAATGAAATGATGGTTGGAAGAACAAATGTAAATACCGGAGTAAATATAACAAGTAAATCAAGTATCGCATTTAATTATAGTTATATAGATAGTAATTTAATTATAGATGGTTATACACATAATATAGTTTCAAATATATTACTTCCAGAAAAAACAGAAATAACTTTAATTGATAATGAAACAAATAAAGTATATAAATATAAAACAACAACTGATAATTATGGATATAACACAAATAATAAAGCAACTTATCCATTTAATTTATTTAAAGAAATAGGTTCAATTGAAACAAAATCATTAAATGAAAATATTTATTTAGGAGAAATCACCGAAGACTTTAAAGTAATAATTGATTTCAAAAATACAACAATAGATAAAGAGTATAATGATGTAAAAATTCTATTAGAAGTTAATGATAGTGAAGGAAACAAAGTGATACCAACACTAGAAAGTAATATAAAAACATTTAATATTAAAAATGAAAAAACAAAATTACAAG
>JAZUBJ010000123.1:0-15530 GCA_045638445.1 Bacilli bacterium
CATTTATTTTTGTTTTATCTATTCTTTTATCATATTCTTTTCTTAAGTCTTTTTTCATATTTTCTTCATGATTTCCATATGTATAATATGTTTTGTATTTTTCTAATATATTTACAAGTCTCATAAAGTTTTCTTGATGTCCTTTATATTCATTTACCATATCTCCGCTTAATATTATTAAATCGGGATTTTCTTTTGTAATTATTTTTTCTAATCTTTTTGTTATATTTCTATCATGTAAATCTGACAAATGCATTATTTTTAAATCTTTATCTATTTTTTTATCTTTTATTTCATATTCTGTTATGTCTATTTTAATACAACTGTATATTATAAGTAATATAGATATTATCGCTATAACTATTATTGCTTCTAACATTTTTATCACCTAAAATATATTATATCAAAATTTTATTCAAAATAAAAATGTAGACAAAATCTACATTTATTTTTCTCTTGCAAATTCACAATTTCTTTTTAATTCAGTGATATTTTCTTCTTTTTGGCTTCCTAATTAAGCATATTGCTAGCAATAATAATATTTTTTTATTTATCCCCCATTATGAGTGCATTATTAAAAACAATAAAAAAAAGTAGAATTTAATCTACTTTGCTTTTTATTATAAATTATTTAATTTCTCTTTAATAAGTGCATTAACTTCTCTCATATCAGCTTTTCCTTTTACAAGTGGAGTTATTACTTTCATTATAGCTCCCATATCTTTTACAGATGATGGTTTTACTTCATTAAATACATTATCAACAATTTCTACTAGTTCTTCACTACTTAATTGTTCTGGTAAATACTTACTTAATAGTTCAATTTCTCTTGTTAAATTATCTATTAAATCTTGTCTATTACCTTTTTTGAATTCTTCGATACTTTCTCTGTGTGTTTTAACTTGTTTACTCACAACATCTATAACTACTTCATCGCTTGCATTATTTCTATCTAATTTATTATTAACTAAATATAAATCAATAGCACTTTTTAATAATCTTAATGTATTAAGACTATCTTTATCTTTTGATTTCATAGCTTCGATCATATCTTTTGAAATTGTTTCGTATAACATAAAATCACTCCTTAATATAAATATTAATATCTATTTTTGTTGTGTTTTTTAGCGTTTCTGATAGCTTCTTTTTTAGCTTCTCTTCTAACAATTCCAGGTTTAGAATATTCTTTTCTTTTTTTCATTTCAGTAGGGACTCCGCTTCTTTGTACTTTCATTTTGAAACGTTTTAATGCACCCTCAACATTCCCGTCTTTTACTTCTACATGTGTCATTATCTCTTCCCTCCCTTCATGACTATATTTGATTATATTACAATTCATGCTAAATTTCAAGCAAAAACATGAATAAATCAGTAAAAATTACAATTTTTTTAACAAGAAAAAATAAGCAATGTAAAAATTGCTTATTTAATTTGACTCATTACTTCTTCAGCGAAGTTGTCGTTTCTCTTTTCCATACCTTCACCTACTTCGAATTTAACAAGTTTAACTAATTTAGAATTATTCTTTTCTAAATATGATTTAACTGTCAAACCAGAATCTTTGATGAAAGCTTGTTCTTCTAAAACTGTTTCTTCGAAGAATTTTCTAATTCTTCCTTCTACAATTTTTTCAGCAAATTCAGGTTTTTTACCTTCATTAATTACTTGTTCTTTAATTACAGCTTTTTCATGTTCTACATCTTCAGCTGGAACACTTTCAATATTAACATATTGTGGTCTCATAGCTGCTGCTTGCATAGCAACATCTTTAGCAGCTTCTTCATTTTCACCAGTAACAACTGTTAATGATGCAATTTTTCCACCCATATGTAAATAAGAACCAAATACTTGATTATCTTCTTTTGCTACTTTTTCAAATCTTCTAAGACTAATTTTTTCACCAATCTTAGCAGTTGCTGCAACGATTAAATCGTTTAAAGTACCATTTTCAGTTTCAAGATTTAATGCATCTTCTAAAGTTTCAACATCACTTGATAAAATAGTTTTACCAATTGTATCTAATAATTCTTTAAATTCAGCATTCTTAGCAACGAAATCAGTTTCGCTATTTAACTCAACAACAACAGCATTATTACCTTCAGTATATATATTTGAAAGTCCTTCTGCAGCTATTCTTTCAGCCTTTTTAGCAGCCTTAGAAATACCTTTTTCTCTTAAATAATCGATTGCTTTATCCATATCCCCGTTAGTTTCAACTAAAGCTTTTTTGCAATCCATCATTCCAGCTCCAGTTTTTTCTCTAAGGTCTTTAACCATACTTGCGCTAATTTCCATATTTGCCTCCTATTAATTTAATGATGAAACTAATTCATCTTTTTTCATGCTTGAATATCCGTTAATTCCTCTTTCTTTAGCAATAGCTCTTAATTCAGCTACTGTCATGTCAGCATAATTAACTTCTTCTTTAGTTTCTTCTTTAGTAGTTTTTTCTTCTTTATCTAAGTTAACTACTTTAGTTTCAACTTTGATTTCTTTGTTTTCTTTATTAGATTTGTTGTTTTCTTCTTCAGTTACGTAATCTACTAATTCTAAACCATTAGCTTCACAAACAGCATTAGCTAGAACTCCTAAAACTACTTTAACACTTCTAACAGCATCATCGTTTGCTGGAATACAGAAGTCAACAGCATCTGGATCACAGTTAGTATCAACAATACCAAATACAGGAATATGTAATTTTCTAGCTTCTCTTATAGCATTCATTTCTACACGAGGATCTACAACTACGATAGCTTTTGGTAATTGTTCCATGCTTCTAATACCACATAATAACTTATTTAATTTTTCATATTCTTTTTGGATTTTAGCAACTTCTTTTTTAGGAAGTAATTCAAGTTTACCAGTTTCTTCCATCTTTTCGATTTCAGCTAGTCTCTTAATTCTTTCTCTAATTGTTCTAAAATTAGTTAAAGTTCCTCCTAACCATCTTTCAGTTACATAAAAACTATTACATCTTGTAGCTTCTTCAATACTAGCATCTTTAGCTTGTTTTTTAGTTCCTACAAATAGAATTTTACCACCATTTTCGCATGCTTTAAGAATTTCTGCGTAAGCTTCTTCTATTTTTTCAACAGTTTTTTGTAAATCAATAATATGAATGTCATCTCTTGTAGTAAAAATGTATTCCTTCATTTTTGGATTCCATCTTTTTGCTTGGTGTCCGAAATGTACACCTGCTTCTAATAAATAACTTTTTGCAATTACTGCCATAAATAATCTCTCCTTTCGTTTTTTTCTTCTGTTTATCTTTAAATTAATATCCACTTATTAAATAAGCACTAGAATATTAAATCAATAAACATGTCTTTTTTCTTAAAGCCAATTTATTTTAGCATAATTTATATCAAAATAAAAGAGTTTTTTTATCAAAAACTCAATATTTTTTACCATTTTATACAAGATAAATCAAAGCCAAATAATGAACCTATTAATTTTAATATATCTGGTAAACTTACTACTATTACTAATACTACAAATAATTTAGTTGTTTTCTTAAAAGCGGCCTTTAATGCAGAATCTGGATTATCTCCTGAAATTGCTGGTAAGAAGTTTGCCATTGCAACAACTACTGCTATTATAACAGCAATAATTCTAACTCCAGTTATAAATAAATTAACTAGTGCTACTAATCCTTCACCTAATAGTTCACTACATGTAGTCCCTCCACTATCAAGGTCTATATTTGGTGCATCTGGTCCACCATCTGCAAGAATATTTATTAAATCTAAATTTAGTTCACTTGCATTTACATTTTCTACAAATAGGAAAATTCCTAATACCATTAATATAATTAAAAATATTTTTTTCACAAAATCACCTATAACTAATTTTATCAAATTTATATGTTATATTTCAATTGTTTTTTTCTTAATATAGTTTTATTATTTTAATATTTACACAATTTTTATAAGAATTTTGAAAAATTCAGTCATATGGTGTATAATTATATAAGGTGATTTGATGAAGGCGGATTCATTTAAAAACAGAGGTATGTTTCTTGAAAATATTATAAATGATTCTAATACTTATTATAATAGTAATGATAAATGTTTAATCTATAAAAAACCGACACCTATCAAAGTATTAAAAGTAAGTTATCCTACAAATAAATCACATTTGATAGATAAAGCTGTATATTCGAGTATATCTACACTTGATTACAATGGTATTTATAGAGGTAAATATATAGAATTTGACGCAAAAGAATGTCACAATAAAACATCTTTTCCACTTTCTAATATTAAAGATCATCAACTTGATCATATAAAAAGGGTTATTAAACAAAGAGGTATTGTTTTTTTAATAATATTTATGAATAATAATTTTTATTTGTTAAAAGGTGAAACTTTAATTGAATTTATTAATAATAACACTCGTAAAAGTATAGAATTTGAATATATAGAAAAAAATTGTTATAAAATTTGTGAAAGCTACATTCCTAGACTTAAATATCTAGATGCAGTAGATGAAGCTTATTTTAAGGAGTAAAATGAAAAAGAAGAAAAATATAAAAGAAAAGAAAAATGTTGTTAAAGAAAAGAAAACATCATTTGAAAATGAAAACAATGAAGTTCATGTTAAACCAAAAAGAAAAAGAAAGTTTAGATTTTGGTATTGGCTACTTGTAGTTATTGTTGCTTGTGCTCTTTTCGTATTTTTAGGAGGAATTGGTTTTTGTTACTATATAGTTAGAAGCGCTCCTGAATTCAATATTGAAGAAATGTTTGAAAAGGAAGCGACAAGAATATTTGCTGCTAATGGTGTAGAGATTGCAAAACTTGGTACTGAAAAAAGAGAAAAAGTTAAATATGAAGATTTACCTCAAGTATTAATTGATGCAATTATCGCTACAGAAGACTCAAGATTTTTTCAACATAATGGATTTGATGCTCCTAGATTTTTAAAGGCATCAATTACTCAAGTTCTTGGTCAAGGTGGTGGTGGTGCTTCTACTCTAACAATGCAACTTTCTAAATTATCTTTTACTAGTACTGAATCGTCTGGTATTGAAGGTATTATAAGAAAGTTTACAGATATTTATATGTCTGTATTCCAAATTGAACAAAATCTTACTAAAGAAGAAATTATAGAATACTATGTAAACACTCCTTGTATGGGTGGAAATATATATGGTGTTCAACAAGCTAGTAAATATTATTTTGGAAAAGATGTTAAAGATTTAAATTTAGTTGAAGCTGCTCAAATTGCTGGTATGTTTCAATCACCTAATGGATATAACCCATATTTTAACCCAAATGATGCTAATGCTAGAAAAAATACTGTTTTATATTTAATGAAAAGGCATGGTTATATAACTGATGCCGAATATGATGCTGGTATTGCTGTTGAAATCAAAGATTTTATTAAAGAAAGTTCATCAGAAGTTTTAAAATATCAAGGGTTTATAGATACAGTTGTTCAAGAAGTAATTGATAAAACTGGTAATAACCCTTATTCTGTTCCAATGGACATTTATACAACTATGATTCCTGAAAAACAAGATGTTATAAATAAATTTTATGATTCATGGGATTTTAAAGATAGCAAAATTGAAACTGGTATTGCTGTTGTTGACAATAAAACTGGTGCTTTAATTGCCGTTGGTGCTGGTAGAAATAAGAAAAATGCCATGACACTAAATATTGCAACATTCTCTGGTCAAACAAAACGTGCTGGTGGTTCTACTATGAAACCAATTATGGATTATGGTCCTGCTATTGAATATGCTAACTTAAGTACATATGGTCCATTTATTGATGAAGCTACTACTTATGGCGGTTCTGTTATGAGAAACTTCAATGGTAAATATAATGGATTTATGTCAATGAGAGATTGTTTAAAGAATTCTGTTAATACTTGTGCTCTTCAAGCATTTAGATTAACTACAAATGATCAAAAATATAAATTTGCTACAAGTTTAGGAATTGAATTTGATTCTACATTCTTACCAGATTCTTATTCAATCGGAACATTTAATGCTATAACACCTGTTACTTTAGCTGGAGCTTATGCTGCATTTGGTAATGGTGGATACTATACAGAACCTTATTCATTTACAAAAATAGTTTATAGAGAAACTGAGGAAACATATGAACCTGAAATACAACGTAAAAGAGTTATGAAACCTCAAACTGCTTACATAATTTCTAGTATTTTAGTAAATGCTACAAGTTCAAGAGTAAGTGTTAAAGGAACTCAAGTTGCTACTAAAACTGGTACTACTTCATATGATGAGAAGTTCTTAAAGAAATATAAACTTTCTAATAATGTTATTCCTGACTCGTGGACAGCTAGTTATAGTCCTGATTATGCTATTGCTATTTGGTATGGTTATGTTGATGGACTTGATGCTGAAGCTGTTAAAAATAAACATTATATTACAATGAGCCATGCTACAAATGAAAGAACAAAAATACAAGGTGCTATTGGTAACAAAATATATGAAGAGAATTCTAAATTTAAAAATCCTGGTGGTATAGTTTCATCAGAAGTTGAGCTTGAAACTATTCCTGCTCAATTACCAAGTGAAAATACACCAGCTGATATGAGAGGAAAATTCTTATTTATTAGCGGTACTGAGCCAAGTGATGTTTCTACAAGATATTCAAAACTTCAAGATCCAACAAATTTAAGTTATTCTGTTGTTGGAAACCAATTAAATTTATCTTGGACATCTATCCCTACTCCTGATGCTATTGATACAAATTATTTAACTGATTATTTCAATAATGGTTATGGTGAATGGGCAAGCGATTATTTAGCTAAGAGACTAGCTTACAATAACTCAAAAATCGGTACTGTTGGATATGAAATTTATTTAACAAATGGTAGTGATTCTTCGTATGTTGGATTTACTGAAAATTCTAACTACTCTATTGATTTAACAACTATTAGTGGTACTTATGATGGAGTTATTGTTAAATCTGCGTATACGATATTTAAAGGAAATAGTTCTAGTGGAACTAAGGTATCATTTACAATTGGTAACATTACTTCTGGAATTGATGAAAGTAAAGTTAGTGTTACTATGAATTCACTTAACACTTCACTTAAAGTTGGTAGCACTTACAATAAATTAACTTCTTCAAATATTGATACAATTAAATATGATGGACTTGATATCAAAAATGAAGTTGTTGATTTAAATGTACAAATTGCTGATATAACAAAAGATGGTGCTCCTTTAAGTGCTGAATTAATAAGTTCTAGTGCTGGAACAGCTACTGTTAAATATAAAGTTACATTTAGTTACAAAAATACGAATATAACTAAAACATTTACACAAACAGTTAATGTTACAAATTAAAAACGTTCAAATAATTGAACGTTTTTTTATCTTACTTTTCCAACAAACGAAGCTTCTTTTTCATTCATTTCAAAATGTTCAAATGCAAAATTATCTTTCTTAAAGTATGAATTTAAATAATTAATTGCATCGTCATATGATACTCCATGTTGTCTTAACAGTGATTCTGCATATGCTTTATTATCTAAAAATCCATTTTCTTCTGCTCTTTTATCTAATTTTTTTGCTTTTGTTAATGCAACACATTTTATTGCTATCATTTGATTATTTAATTCTCTTTTTCTTTGCTCTATTTGCGCTAATCTTTCTCTTCTTTGTCTTAATGCATCTGTATACGTTGGGAAGGATTCTTTCATTTTTTCATATTCATCATTTTCGTCAAATGGATTACTTGATTTTTTTATGCCAAGTTTTTCATATTCTCTAGCGTTTATTTTTTTTATTTCTTTTTCTTCTTTAATTAATTGTTCTAATTCTTTTGATATATTTTTAACCAAATTTTTCCAATCACTAGTTTTCATTATTTACTCCTATTTCTTTTTCACACTCTTCAATATAATCTAGAAGTTCTTCTACATTTACATCTTTTAATAATTCATCTATTTCTTTCATTTCAATTTATCCTTTTTACATATATTTTTTAAATTACAGTTTTCACACTTTGGATTTTTACTTGTACAGTGATATCTTCCAAATAAAACCAGTTGTGAATTTATTCTATTCCATTTATTTTTATCAAAATATTTTTTTAGTTTTTCTTCTGTTTTTAATACATCATCATTTAATTTAGTAATTCCAAGTCTTTTTGAAACCCTATAAACATGTGTATCAACTGCGAAAGATGGTTCATCAAATAATTGAGATAATACTACACTCGCTGTTTTTCTTCCGACTCCTGGAAGTTTTTCTAAATATTCTCTATCATTTGGAACATATCCTTTTTCTAATAATTTTGATACTATTTCTTTAAAATAATTAGATTTTGTTTTATGAAAACCAATTGTTTTTAAACATTCATTTAATTCTTCAGTTGTTAATTCATTTAATTTTAAAAGTGAATCATATTTTTTATATAATTCACCTGTTACTATATTTACTCTTTTATCAGTTGTTTGTGCAGATAACATTACAGATAAAACTAGTTCGTAATCTTTTGTGTAATTAAGTTCACATTTTGGATTTGGAAATAATAAGTTTAGTTCTTTTTCAATTAATTCTTTATTCATTATCGCTAGTCCAATCATAATCAAACATATCTACATTTTGTTTTTCTTCTTTAATACGTTTTTTAACTCCATTACGATTCCATTCATATATTATTTTATCAATATATCTAAAATTACGAACATCGTTTAAAATAGCTTCTTTTAATGCTTCTTTTATTGTTTCTTCACTTGTACCTTTATTTAACCAATCATTTATCATTTCATATTCAAATGAAGATAATGTTCTTCCAAGTTCTTGTTCAAATATTGCATAAATATCTGTATTAATATCTTCTACTCTTTTATTTAAAACCAATCTATCAAGTAGTGGATCTAAATTAACAACTTCAACTACATTACCATTAACATTAGAAACTACCATTTCTATGTATTTTTTATTAATTAAACTACTAAATACGTTTACCGCCTTTTCTTCATCAAATCCTAATCTGTCTTTAATAGATTCTATATCTAAATTACAAGATACATTAATAAAATATAATATCATTAAAAACTCATCTAAAGTAATATCTATATTACTTATAGATTTAACAATATTACTGTTTACAATAAAATCTCTAGTTAAAAATTCGTTTCTAAGTTCTTTCATATTTTATATACATTCTAAATAGCCAATAATTGCTTCTTTATTATTTTCTAATTTACCTTCCATTATATTTCTTTCGATTAGTTTATATACTCTTTTAAAGTCATCAACTTCTACATAATTTAACATGGTACTTACTGAAATGTCAATCTCAATAATACTTTTCATACTTAAAATGTCTAGCAGTGTTCTAACTTTTCCTTCTATTCCAAGAATACTTGCTGCGTTATATATAACTTCAGGAGAATATAAGGCAAAATCCATAAAGGCTATTTCTCCTTTACTAACGATTTTTTTAATTCCCTCTATTATTCTTTTTTCTTCTCTTGTAAATATTAAATCAGTATCTATTTGTGCCCAAATACCAAATCTACTATAAGTTTGTGTTACTTCTGGTACACTGTGTATATTAAAATATTTCCACATATTATATCTTTTTACTAAATAGAAAAATTTATATGCGTTATTTGAATCAAATATTTTATCTAATTCTCTTTTTTTGAATTCAGGTGATATTTCGTTTAGTAAATACACATGCTTATTTGCTAAGAAATCTATTATTCTTGGTTCTAAATCAAAATCTAGCGTACAAGCAAATCTAATAGCTCTTAGTATTCTTGTTTTATCCTCCTTGAATTTTTTTTCAGTGTCACCCATCACTCTTATAATTCTTGAATCCAAATCTTTTTTAGAACCATATATATCTATTAAGTGTCCGTCTGAATCTATTGCGAATGTATTGATTGTAAAATCTCTTCTTAATAGATCCGTTGCTAAATCTTTAGCAGGTTCTAATTCAACAGGTTTATTTCTTCTGTATGCCAATTCCTTTCTATAAGTATTAATATCGTAACTAACCCCATCTTTTTCGATATGATATGCATAGTATTGTGGAAATGCTGTTCCTTCTCCATTAAACATTTTAATAATTGCACTTATTGGAGCATTTGTACATATATCTATATCTTCAGATTCTATTCCAAGAAGATAATCTCTTACATAACCTCCAACTACATATGCTTCATATCCATTTTCAACTAATTTATTCATTATCTCTTTCATATCATAATAATAACATAATTTGGCATTAAAAAAAAGCCATAAATGGCTCCTTTTATTAATTTAAAGCATCTTTTAATTTGCTTCCAGCTTTAAATCCAGCAACAACTTTTGCAGGAATTTTAATAGTTTCTTTAGTTAATGGATTGATTCCTTCTCTAGCAGCTCTTTCTTTAGCTGTGAAAGTTCCAAATCCTACTAATGCAACTTTTCCGTCTTTTTTAAGACCTTCTGTAATTCCTTCAATTGTAGCATCTAATGCTCTTAAAGCATCTGCTTTAGTCAATCCTGCTTTTGCAGCAACGAATTCTACTAATTCTGTTTTACTCATCGTAAATTACCTCCCATTCACATCGTGTATTTTTCAGTACGATGCTTACATATTAATTGTAGCATAACTTATTTAAATTGCAAGTAAATTAGCATTTTTTTGTGATTTTTCTTGATAAAATCGTGTTTTCTTTTACAAAAGCAAACACTTTTTCTTCATAAAAAAAGATATGTTTACACATATCTTTTATACATTTGGTTTATCCCATGTAGCATATTTACATTTTGGATAATTATTACATCCATAAAATATTTTTCCTTTTTTAGTTTTCTTTTCAACAACTTTACCATTACACTCAGGACAATCACAAACTTCAATAACTTCTTTTTCTTCTGTTTTTATATATTTACAATTAGGATAATTTGAACATGCTGTAAATTCTCCGTATCTTCCTTTTTTTAATACTAGTGGACTATTACAATTTGGACATGTTCCTAGAGATTCATCTATTTCTTGTTTAATATGTTTACAATTCGGATAATTTGAACATGCTTCAAATTCACCATATTTCCCTTTTCTTATTACCATAGGGCTATTACATACTGGACACATTTCTCCGGTTTCTTCTGCTGGCGCTTTAGATACATTTTTTAATGCGTCTCCCATAAGAGACTCAAATTTATCATAGAATGTTTTTAGGACATTTATGTTTTCTACTTTTCCTTCTGCGATTTCATCTAAATCATTTTCCATGTTCGCAGTATATTCTACGTTTATAATATCACTGAATCCTTCTTGAAGAATATCTGTTACTTCTATACCTAGTTGTGTTGGTACAAACTTTTTATCTTCATTTACTACATATTCTCTTTCTAAGTTTGTATGTATAATTGTTGCATATGTAGAAGGTCTTCCTATACCAAGAGTTTCAAGTTCTTTAATTAGTGAACTTTCATTAAACCTTGATGAAGGTTCAGTAAAGTGTTGTTCTTTTAATATTTCGTTACTATTAAGTGAAGTAACTCCTGTTAAGTTTGGAAGTATTTTATCTTCACTACTATCATAATCTTTATATACTTTTAAGTAACCATCAAACGTTAATACACTTCCTGTTGCTTTAAATTCATAGTTATTATTATCGAGTGTTATACTTGTGGAAAGAGTTTTTGCATTTGACATAAGACAGGCTAGACTTCTTGCATATATTAAACTATATAATTTATATTCATCAGTTGTTAAATATTTTTTTAAACTTTCTGGTGTTCTATATGGACTAGTAACTCTTATACCTTCGTGTGCATCTTGCATGTTATCGTTTTTCTTTTGTTGTTTTACAGCCCCAACATATTCTTCTCCATAAGTTTCACGAATATATTTAAATGCATCATTAATAAATATAGGACTCATTCTTTCACTATCTGTTCTCATGTATGTAATTAAACCGACAGTTTCTGTTCCGATATCAATTCCTTCATATAATTTTTGTGCAATCATCATTGTTTTTTTAGAAGTGAATTTTAATCTATTGATTGCTGTTTGTTGTAATGTACTTGTTTTAAATGGCATTACACCTTTTTTTGCTTTTTCTTTTTGTTCTATATTTACTATATTAAATGTTTCACTTAATTTTGAAAGAATATCATTTACTTCTTCTTCATTATTTATTTCAATTTTTTTATTATTATATTTTTCAAGTTTAGCATCCATTTCATCAAATTTTGCCGTTATACTCCAGTATTCTTTTGGTATGAATGCTTGTATTTCACGTTCACGATCTACAATTAATTTTAGCGCTACGCTTTGTACTCTTCCTGCACTTACTCCTTTTGTTTTTCTTTTTACAAATCCTGTTGATAATCTAAATCCTATTATTCTATCTAAAAATCTTCTTGTTTCTTGGCTTTTAACTAAGTCTTCATCAATATCTCTTGGATTTTTTATTGATTCTAGTACAACATCTTTTGTAATTTCATTAAACGTAACTCTTTGATAATTATGTTTACCAAGAACTTCTTTTAAATGCCAACTTATTGCTTCTCCTTCACGGTCTGGATCGGTTGCTAGAATAATATTTTCTGCTTCTTTTGCATATTTTTTCAAATTAGATACATTTTTCTTTTGTCTTGGTATCATTATATAATTTGCTTTAAATTCATTATCAACATCTATTCCTAAACCATATTTTCCAGTTGTTGCTAGATCACGAATATGCCCCATTGATGATAATACTTTATAATCACTACCCAAATATTTTTCTATTGTTTTACTTTTACTTGGGCTTTCTACTATTACTAGATTTTTCATATATCACTTTCCCTCTTCACTACATAATATTATAAATTAAAAAGTTTTTTGTCAAGAAGATAGTTTTTTATATTATATATAATATAATATATTTTTTTTGCAAATAAAAACATCTACCTTTTTAGTAGAAAGTTTAACTATTATATTAAAATAATAGTTAACTTTTTAATACTAATTTTGGTGATGAAGCTACCTTGTCTATATCTAGTGAACTGCAATCATCATGAGACATTTCTCTTAATGGTATATCTAACCCTTCTTGTTTTAATGTTAATGCTATATTTCTTAAACAGTTATACCTTTGAATTAATGTTGATATTGCTTCACTATCAAATTCATTTCCTTTTTTTAATAATGTTTCCATGTACTTTGCTATTCTTATATCAATTGCTTTGAATTTTTCTGCTTCAATTTGGTCAAATGTTATAAATTCATTTCCATAATGAACACTATTTCTCATTGCTTTAATATCACTTTGAATTAAAAAATCAACTTGACTTTCACCATATGGATCATATTCAAATTCATCTTCATTAATATCATCTAGTCCTACTACTGATAGTGATATTCCACTACTTCCGTTTGCATGGCTTTCCATATCATCATAAACTTTCAATTCTTCTTCTGTTAAATTTTTAAGTCTCTTTTTAGTTTGTTCTTCTAGTGATAATATATTATTTCTTATTAATGAAGGTGCTTTTGTGTATGGTGTGTTATGGTGATATTTTGCATCGTTCACAACTTCACATCCTTTTATAAAATCTTCTAGGTGATCACTTACATATTCTAAAACAAATTCTTCTTCTAAATAATCTCTTCTCATTATCGCTTCCTTTCTATATCAAATTTTGAACTAGTAAATTATATCATATTTTTCAAAAAAAATCCACTTCAAATGTATCTTTTTCATACATTAAAAAAACTAGAAATTATTCTAGTATTTTTACGTGTTTTTTTCTTTATTTTTATAAACTTCAATAGTATTAATTATTTCTCCTGAAATTGTATTGCGGTAAAATATATTTGTTAAATTTTCATTTGCTTGGTTTATTTCTAATGATACTCCATCACTAAGTTCAAAACTATATTCTTTTTTATCCACTGCTTTTGCGCATTTAACTCTAACTGAAAGTATTTCACCGGTAACTGTATTTGCTAATGCATCTATTGAGAATAATGGCATATTTTTTCCATTATTATCTAAAAACCTTTCTAGTGCTGTAAAATTAATATAATCTAAGTTTTCTGTATTTCTAACTGATGAGTGCATTGTAATAAAATCATTGCATGGTAATTTATAGTTAAGCATTTCAAGAATCTCAAGTAGTTGACCTAAATAGTTTTCTAAATTGCTATTTTGTAATAATAGTTGTTCCATAAATTGTCTAACTTCAGGTATAACTTTTTCTCTTTCAAAAAAATACTTTGTTTTTCTTTCTTGTATATTCGAATCAGTTATATTAAGTACATCTATTTGTTCATCTTCAACAGATGTTTTGTTATTTTTTTGGGATTTTATTTTTTTCAAAAGATTTTTTATACCATTTTTACTATGATTAGATTTAGATTTTGCTCCTGTTGTACTATGAATAGGTACGAAAATATTTCCAACAGGTACATGAGTTGTTCTCCTTCTATTACTTCTAATTCTCATATTTAGATACTCCTTTTATATTTTAATTTTAAAAATGTAAATTTTTATCTAAAAATACACTAAATGATTTAAAACTTCTTAAACTTGTAACACAAACTATTAAAAATTCTTTTATTCCATTTAATCTATCTGTAAAACTTACTTTTAATTTATCTTCACTTATTTTGATTGGATACATATTTACTCCTTTTATCATTATTGCTTATCAATTCTATTGTATCAAACTTTTCACGTAAAATACTATAAAAAGTTTTTTCAAAGTGTAAATCATTTATTACCGAGTTCATAGTTACATTTAATTTTTCTTCGTATGAACATATACTACATTTTATTTTTTGTATATTATTTGGCATTACAAGCATTAAAATATTATCAACATAATTTTTAAATTTATCATCTAGTTCTATTAGTCCAACATTTGATACTATTGTTGTTGATGCTCTTAAAAAGCCAAAAAATCTAATAAAGAATTTTTTTATAAATAGTGGCACTACTCTTAAACCAATATTTACTCCTACACTAACATCACTTGCTAAATATGATTTTATTTTATCTGGTGTGTATTTTTCTTTATATTCTTTTTTTACATGTTTTAATATTTCCTCAAAAGTAACATTTTCTTTTCCACTAAAATTTGAATATATGTTCATGTACGTAAAGAAATTAGCCATGGTTTCTTCTTGAAAATGTGGTCTTAGATTTATTGGTACTATTATATTTAACTCTTTATTTGATGTTTTGTCATATAAGCTTTTATATAACGCATACATATAAAGAGATACTAGATATGTTGTTACTGATACTTTATTTTTTTTAGATATTTCTCTTACTTCTTTTGTGTCTAAAATGTAGTGATATGTATTATTAATGTTTCTTGGCATACCTTTTATTTTATATGTTGGTTTTTTATCTTTCTTTTCAGAATAACTCATATCATAATGTTTAAGGGTGCAATCTTCATAACCAATATCCATATATTTTGTTTTTTTATACTTAATATTATATTTAATACTTAAATAATGATAAATAATGGATTTTAAAAAAATTATTCCTCCTGCTCCATCTGTTAAAACATGATATAAATCTAAATTAATTTTATTTCT
>JAZUBJ010000124.1:0-3021 GCA_045638445.1 Bacilli bacterium
TGTTAATAGGATTTATAATAATATATTTAATAATGGCAATTATCTTTATGCATGCAAACTACTATGATATAGTACTTATGAGAAATATATTAAAAGGAATATGTGGAATAATGTTTGTAATAATTCCATTTCTTGCAACAACAAAAAATATAAAAATTAGAAAAACAAAATACTTTAAAACAATGATAATAGCATTCATATTAGCAGCACTAGGAGATATACTTCTAGACATAGATAACTCACAATTTGGAATATTATTTATAGTTGGTATGGGTTTATTTGCTCTAACACATGTAATGTTTTCTGTTTCATTTTTAAAACATATAAAAATAAATAAGATAACAATAATATCACTAATAGCATTATTTGTTCCAACACTAGCAATATTAAATTTATTTAATTTAATAAATGCTGGAGATTTAACATTAGTAATAAATATTTATGCCTTTATCATTTCAATAATGATAAGCCTATCAATAACACTATTTACAAAAAAACAATTAGATAAAAACTTTAGAATTAAAACTTTACTTGGAATTATATTATTTGCAATATCAGATTTAATTTTAGTATTTGCTCTATTTGGAAATAATCCAACAAAAGAATTACTACTAATAAATAATTTTGTATATTATATAGCACAACTAGTAATTGGATTATCATTTTATAAAACGAAAACAACATACAAATAAAAATCACTTTAAAAGTGATTTTTTTATGAGAAAATATAACTTAAATCAGGATACTCTATTAACCAAAATAATTTAACAACAGGTTTAGAATAATTATTATTAGGATCATTATCAAAATGATGTATTGCTTTTGGATAATCAATTCCCCACTCATTAAAATTAGATACCGCATCATTTATAATTTTAGTACTAACCTCTTGATTAATATCTTCGTATATTAATAATTTTTTATCATTTAATTTGTAATTCTTAATTCCCATTTCCTTTAAAACAGAATCTAAAGTTTTATTTGATTCAAGTGATTTCTTAACAGAACTAAATTGAAACCATCCATAATCATTAAAATTAAAGAAAGAATTATCAAAACTTTTACCATTAGAATTTTCTTTTCCAAGTTTTATATAATCAACACCATTTTTATGATTATCACCAACATTAACAACAGCATAATTTACTATATCTTCAAGAGTATTAAGTTTCTCCTCTTCCCCATAATATCTCCAGTAAGCAACTGCAAAATCATTAACCAGTTGTTCTTCATCAACAACATGAACATCTACCCCGTCACCATAATATAATAAACCATGACCAAGTTCATGAATAACATTATACCATTGAAAATATATTTCAAATCTCTCTTCAGTATTTTCACTACCAAGAGCATTAATAACATTTTTATTATCTTCTTCACTACCCTTATTATAAAGACCAGTCGTAACAGAATAATATTTAGGAGAAATAAACATACCAAAAATAAACATAAATATCAAAATTAATCCAAAAATATCGCTTTTAGTATATTTTATTTCTAATTTACCAAGTTTTAAAATCTTATATTTTTTCTTACTATCTTCTTTTTTCTTATCTTTACTTTTCATATTATCACCATACTAATTATAACATAAAAAAGATTACATGATTATGTAATCTAAAGTTTAATTTTAACATTTTCTTTCTTAACTTCGCTAGCTTCAAAAAAATCACGTCTAACCATATTATTCATTTTAGCAACAATATTTTTAGGAAAAACTTCAATCATTTGATTATATATTGAAACATTTGAATTATACATCCTTCTTGCTGCTTGTAAATGTTCTTCTACATCGATTATAGTCTTTTGTAAAATTTTGAAGTTTTCATCAGCCTTTAAGTTTGGATAACTTTCAACCACAACATTAATTTTATCTAAATTATGAGTCATCTTATCGTTTTCTTGACTCTTTTCACCTAAAGTCATATTCTTTCTTAAATTAATAACTTCAAATAAAGTTTCTTTTTCATGTTTAGCATATCCCTTAACTACTTCAACCATTTTAGTCAAAACATCATATCTCTTAGTTAATGCTACATCTATACCAGAATCTGCTTCATCTATTTTAATAGAAGCTCTTTTTAAATCATTATAAACAGATATGTACCATAAAATACACGCTAATAAAACAAATGCAATTATTCCAAAAATAAATTTAATATCCATATTATACCTCTTTTCCAAAAATGAACATCACATTGTTCAAATTTTACATTTTTATATTTACCCGAAACATAATCATTTGATGAATATACATCACCAGTATCACTATATGAACCAATACTTGCTAATACCATAACAAATTGAAAAAGAACTAAAAAAATTCTTCATTATCATACTTCATTATATAATTATATCATTTAAATACTATATTAATCATCAATAAATTTAAAAAAATAAAAAAGATTAGAACTATATTCTAATCTTAAATGTTTTAGGAGCATATTTATATGCTAAAAATAAAGAAACGACACTATATACCACACTAAATAAAATCATAGCAAGTCCAAAATAAAATGTTGGTAAATTAATTTCAGTCAACATATAACACACACCATATGTTACACCTTGTAATGCTTTATAAGTACTACTCTTTATTTCAGTACTTATATTATATGGTTGTAATAAATAATACATAACTAAATAATGTACTGAGAAAAAAATACTCATAGAAAGCAAAGATAATATAATAATTATATAATTTGTAATATCACTTCTTACTCCACCAAAAAATAATACTAAACATAAAGCTACACTAATCAATAATGCAGGAATAGAATTTAATACAATTAATGTTTTTAATCTTTCCTTAAATACACCAAGTACTACTTTTGGAGTTCTATAAATTCTATAAGTTAACATACTGTGATCACAATTTATAAACATAGCTTGTGTCATAGTAATCCCTCTATTAAGTATATACATTATAAAAGTAAAATAAGGTAAACAAGTAAGTGGAACAACACTAGCTCCTTCCATTAAATCAGGTACAAAAATACCAATAACAATAATTATAGC
>JAZUBJ010000125.1:0-17076 GCA_045638445.1 Bacilli bacterium
AGGAGAAAAATATGAAAAAGCATACTGTATTTTTAATATATATGGGTATTATTTGTTGTCTTGTTTTTATTACTAGTGCTACTTATACTCTTGTAAATACTGAAGAAGAAGTTGTTATTAATAATAATGAAGTTAAGATTCAATTACTTGAAGCAAGATATGTTGATACAAGTAATATTTCACTCGTTAATTCAAGAGTGGGGGACTCTTTAACTAAAGTATTTTATGTTAAGAATGTTACTGATAATGATTTGTATTACAATATAAATTTAGTAGATGTAGCAAATAGTTTTGTAAATAAAGAGGAACTAGTTTTTTCTTTAAAGTCTGATAATGGTGCTTATATAAAAGAGAAGGTTGTTCCTAGTACTAATACTACTATTGCTTCTTATGTGAAAATTGGTAAAAATGAAGAACATAAATATGTTTTAAATATTGATTTTTTAAATACTGGAAAAGATCAATTTGAAAATGAGCTTAAGACTTTTTTTGCTAAATTAAATATTGTTACTTCAAGTGATATATTTGAAGATTATAGTGAAAATTCACTATATAAGATTATAGAAAATTCATCTTATGGAAATGAAGAACTTATATATGGTGATACTACTATGTCTGGTCTTGTTTTTAGTACTAATACTACTACTAATGGTGAAACTGTGTATATTTATAGAGGTAGCAGAGAAATAAATAATAATTTAGTAGTTGCAGATAAGTGTTACAAAATAATTAGTACTACTGATTCATTTGATGTAAAAGCTATTTATAATGGGAATTTTATTGATGGAAAGTGTAATGATAATAATGTTCTTGTAGAAAAATCAAATCAATTCAATAAAAATTCTAATTATAATGCTTATGTTGGATATATGTATGGTAGTGCTAGTAGTGGTGATTATACCAATGAGCATGCTAATATGAGTTCGAGTTCTATTAAAATATTTTTAGATAGTTGGTATAATACTAATTTATCTGATTATAGTAATTATATTTCAAATAATGGTGGTTATTGTGCTAATCGTAAAACTGCTGAATTTAATTATAATAAAGTAGATTTTGATAAGAATGGTTTTGGTAATAGTAATAGTGGTTATACTCCAATGAATAGACATCTTAATAATTCGTATAGTTTAATATGTGAATATGAAAATGATAGATTTAGTGTTCTTGAAATGTATGGAAATGGAGAACTTTCTAATTCTATTGGTCTTATTACTTTAGATGAATTATTTTATACTGGATTTTTAAAAGATCCTAAGAATAATTATTTATACACTAATGATTCGTATTGGACTATGTCTCCTGCATATTTTCTTAATGGTAATGCATATAATTTTGTAGTAAATAAAAATAATATTACTCAACTTAATGTATCTAAGGAAAGTGGTATTAGGCCTGTAATTACATTAAAGGGTAATATAGATGTTCTTGAAGGAAATGGAAGTATTGATAATCCTTATGTTATTACTAAGTAGGAGGTTTTATGAATATACTTGATGCGTTAATTATCATTTTTTTATTAATAGGTGCTCTTGCTGGATTTAAAAGAGGTTTAATTAAACAAGGTGTTTTATTAGTTGGACTTATTGTTGTTTTAGTTTTATCATTTTATATTAGAATACCTGTTTCAAATTTTTTCTATAAAAATTTACCATTCTTTAATTTTGATGGAATATTTAAGGGAATGAGTGTTCTTAATATATTAATATATGAATCCATTGCATTTTTAATAGTATTTAGTATTTTGTATGTTGTTCTTAGAATTTTAATTAAGATTTCTGGTTTAATTGAAAAAATATTGAAAGCTACAATAATATTGGGATTCTTTTCTAAAATAGGTGGTATGATTGTTGGTGCTATTGAAAGTTATGTTATTGTATTTGTAATATTATTTGTAGCCAGTCAACCTTTTTTAAAAGTAAGTGGAATGGAAGAGAGTAAATTTACTCCTGTGATAGTGAATAAAACTCCATTTTTGAGTACTGCTGTTGAAGATTTTAGATTTGTATTTGATGAGATTGAAAAGATTGTTAATTCATATAAAGATGAAGAAGTAGATTTTAATCAACAAACAATAGATATATTTTTGAAATATAATATTATTACAAAAGAAAATATAGATATTTTAAAAGAGAAAGGAAAGATAAAATGATATATTTAGAAAAAAATAATTTAGATGAACTTATTAAAGAAGGAACATATTTAGTTGATTTTTATGCTGAATGGTGTGGTCCTTGTAAAATGTTAACTCCAGTTTTAGAAAATTTGGAAGATAAAATTAATGTTATAAAAGTTGATATTGATAAATTTGAGAAATTGGCTTTTGAATATAGAATTATGAGTGTTCCTACATTGATTTTCTTTAAAGATGGAGAAAAGAAGGAAGAATTAATTGGATTTAGAGATGAAGAAGAACTTCTTGAAGTAATAAATAGTTTAAAATAGTATATTTAAACTATTTTTTTTGTTATAATTTATTATAGAGAGTGATTATATGAATGATGGATTTGTTTTTAAAAAATTATTTAGAATAGAATATAATAATAAGGAATTTGATGTTTTTAGTGATCAATATAGGAGAAAAACTTTTCTTGAGATAAATAATGATGGTAAATATATTTATCCTTCGTTTGATGACTTTATTGTTCTTTATCGTGCGTATAATCAAAGAAATCCATTTATAGTGTATGATGGTGAAAGGTTACCTATTCATCATAAACCAAAGGGATATAAATTAAAGGAGTTTGTAAGAATTTATATAGGTAGTCTTTCAACTGTTTGTATGGCTTTTCCTATTGCTGCTTTAATTACTGGCTATACTTCTAGTAGTTATTTGACATTAGAATATAAGGATCATGAGTTGAATATAAAAAATGTTCCTGTTAGTGGAACTGTTATTAATCATACTAATCAACTTGATAATATTTTGGGTAGTAGAATTTCAGTAGAAGAAGTTATTGAAACTATAAATAATAATGAAAAACTTAATGATTATTATAAACAATATGCTATTAATTTTGTTCAATTCATTTCTAATAAATATCCTGATGCCGATTTAAGAATATTTAATGATAATATGAAAAATATTTATGTAGATGTTAGAGAAGATAAAAAAATGAGTAAAAATATTGCTGGTTCATATAATAGCATTATAAATGAAATAGAATTAAGAGAAAGTTATCGTGAAAATGGTATGACAATTACTCATGAATTTGCACATTCTTTTCATCATTGGATAGAGGATGAAGTTGGTTTTCCGAAAGTTAGAAGTGAATTTGTTGGTTTTTCATTGGATGAAGCAATGACTAATGTTGTGATTGGTGGGATGTATGATACAAAAACTTATAAAAGGGAAATGAAAATTTTATCTTATTTGATGTCTTTTGTTGATTATAGTTATTATGATTATGAACGAGAAGGAATTGTAAAATTAATTGATATGTTAAAACAAAAGTTTCCTCAAGTTGATATTGATTATATAGTTGATGTTTCAGATGCTATGACTAATTCGAGTAGATATTTGGATAATAATTTAAAAATAGAAAGTAATGAAGAATTTTTAAATCAATTATTTAATTTAACTATTTTATCAATTGATTTTGAAAGTAATAATATTTATCATCCTTTTATTAATTATATGAAACTTTTTGATATTGAAAAGAATGATGAAATATTATCAAAATATTTAGAAGAATATAATGATATTCTTCGTTTAAATGGTGTTGAAGATGAATTAATTATAAATGATGTTAATAATTTTTCTAGTATGATTTTAGATTTTGAATCATTTAAAAATAATTTTAAACAATATTTAACAAATAAGACTAAGGATGATATTGATAAAAATGATTTATATGATACTTTTAATTCTTATTTAATTTATGGTGGTACTCCGTATAGAAGATATACTAATATCGAGGAAGTTAAATTATTCTATTTTGATATGTTGGATATTTATAATGATTTTCTATATCGTAATGGATTTAATAGAACTGATGTTATTACAAGGGAGGAAGCTGCCAATAAAATAAGTAGATTTAATAATATTTCTATTTTAGGATATGATATAGATAAAAATGATGTTTTGCATCCAGTTATTGAATTACCTGTTAGAGATAGAGTATATGGGAAAAGTAAGATTGCTTCTATGGATGAAGATGGAAGAATAATTTTGCTTGATAAGGAAGATATGATATTTAGTTATCGTGATTATCCAGCTGAATCTAATTATTATTTTATGACCTCTTTATTTGCTAATTTATATAGAGATGATGTTACTTATAAAGAAACTTTTTGGCAAGAACATTTTGATATATATAATAATGAATATAAAAAAAT
The DNA here is from genome assembly GCA_045638445.1 of Bacilli bacterium. Classification (GTDB taxonomy): domain Bacteria; phylum Bacillota_I; class Bacilli_A; order RF39; family UBA660; genus CAG-1000. The sequence continues at coordinate 4,339 of JAZUBJ010000125.1, forward strand.
GGATTTTTTATTAGAAGGTATTAAAGTTGGTGAAGGATATTTATTTGATGTTATGCTTGAGATAGGTCAAAAAAATAATGGTGATAATACTTTTTCTTTGTATTTTCTTGAAAACGGTGAAAAAAAATATATTTATAAAGAAGATGGTTCAGTTTTTGAGCAAAGTGTAGAATTTGTAAAGTTTATGGGAGATGATCCTTATAAAGATGTGGATATGACTTCTTTAGAATTAAGTCGCTATTTTAATTTTGATTATTTAAAACAAAGGGTTGCTGGTCATAATTTAAATGAAACTTGTAGTATATATTATAATTTTCTTACATATAATAAAGAAGATGATGTTGTTTTAGTGCATGAACCATGTTATGTGTATATTGAAGATTTAGAATTTGAAACTACTTTAAATAGAGTTATGCTAGATATAGGTCCTGGATATGCCGATATATGGTGTGATGGTATAATTGATAGTGCAAAAAGTCATATTTCAACAGATATTGAGACAAGGGAAACAATTTATTTAGAAACAGTACTTAATCATTTTGGATATTTAGATGGAAAAACTCATAATTTTTCTTTATCTAAAAATCAAATATTAGAACTTTATGGTATGTATGTTAATGATTTAAATTTACGTAGTACGAAAAATAGTAGATAGATTATCTATTATTTTTTTTGATGTTATGTTATAATCTATTGGAAAAGGAAGGTGAATGCTAGGCTGTTTTCCTAGTTGTTTATGAATTATAAAGATATTAATACATACGATTATGAACTAGATGAATCTTTAATTGCTCAAGTTCCTATTAAAGATAGAGATTCTTCTAAGTTACTTGTAGTTAATAAAAATAATGGTAATCTTAAAGATGAAGTGTTCCATGATATTATTGATTATTTTGAAGAGGGTGATGTTTTAGTTTTAAATAATACAAAAGTTCTTCAAAATAGACTTTATGGTGTTAAAGAAGATACTGGTGCTAAGATTGAAGTGTTTTTATTAAAAGAACTTGAAAGTGATGTTTATGAGTGTTTAATAAGACCTCAAAAAAGAGTTCAAGCTGGTACTGTGATAGTTTTTGATGATGAGTTTAAATGTGAAGTTATTGAGAAATTTGATAATGGTATTACTCATGTTAGATTTATTTATGAAGGAATATTTTTAGAACATTTAGCTAGAGTTGGTACTATGCCTCTTCCTCCATATATTCATGAGAAATTAGAAGAGAATGAGAGATATAATACTGTTTATGCTAAAAAAGCTGGTAGTAGTGCTGCTCCAACTGCTGGACTTCATTTTACAGAAGAGTTACTTTCTAAACTTGAAAATAAGGGTGTAGAAATACTTTATGTTTGTTTAAATGTTGGTCTTGGAACTTTTAGACCTGTTAGTGAGGATGATATTACTAATCATGATATGCATAGTGAGTTATATGAAATTAGTGAGTATGTTGCTTCTAGATTAAATTTAGCTAAAAAAGAAAATAGACGCATTATATGTGTTGGTACTACATCTTTAAGAACAATTGAATCAAATATATGTAAATATGGTGAATTTAAAAGTACATGTGAGGAAACTAGTATATTTATTTATCCTCCATATGAATTTAAGTCATGTGATTGTTTAATAACTAATTTTCACTTACCTAAGAGTACGCTTGTTATGTTAGTTAGTGCTTTTAGTAGTGTTGATATAATTAAAAAAGCATATAAGCATGCTCAAGATAATAAATATAGATTTTTTAGTTTTGGTGATGCTATGTTTTTAACAAATAGGGAGGATAAATAATGGATTTAAAATTTAAAGTAAATAAAACTTGCTCTTGTGGTGGTAGACTTGGTGAGTTTGAAACAAGATGGGGAAAACATAAAACTCCTATGTTTATGCCAGTTGGTACTCAAGCTACAGTAAAAACACTTAGTCCTGAAGAACTTGTTGATGCTGGAAGTGATGTTATTCTTGCAAATACATATCATTTATGGCTTAGACCTGGTGAAGATATTGTTGATCTTAATGGTGGTCTTCATAAATTTATGAATTATTCTCATGGACCAATTTTAACTGATTGTGGTGGATTTCAAGTTTTTAGTCTTGCTAATCCAAAAGATATTAGTGAAGAGGGAGTTAAATTTAAGAGTCATATAGATGGTTCAAAGTTATTTCTTACTCCTGAAAAAAGTATAGATATTCAAAATAAGTTACATTCTGATATTATTATGAGTTTTGATGAGTGTCCTCCATATCCTGCTACACATGAGTATATGAAAAATAGTGTAGAGAGAACTCTTAGATGGATGAAAAGAAGTTTAGATGCTCATAAAGATAGAGAAAATCAAGCTATATTTGGTATTGTTCAAGGTGGAGAATTTGAAGATTTAAGACGTTATTCTGCAGAAGAAACTGTTAAAATGGATTTTGATGGGTATAGTGTTGGTGGAGTAAGTGTAGGAGAAGATGCTGAAACTAAACTTAGAATGATTGAATATGCTACTCCATATTTACCAAAAGATAAAATTAGATATTTAATGGGTGTTGGTGAACCTATTGATTTAATAGATGGAGTTATTCGTGGAATTGATATATTTGATTGTGTTTTACCTACAAGACTTGCTCGTCATGGAAATGCGTTAACTCATGATGGAAGATGTAATTTAAGAAATGCTAAACATATTAGAGATTTAGGACCAATTGAAGAAGGATGTAATTGTTATGCTTGTAAAAATTATACTAAGTCATATATTAGACATTTAATTGTAGCTGGTGAATCTTTTGGACAAAGATTAATTTCTATACATAATATATATTTCTTAACTCATTTAATGGAAGAAATAAGAGAACATATTGAAAAAGATGATTTACTTGAATTTAGAGAAGAGTTTGTTAGTCGTTATACTAAGAAAAATTAAAAAGCAATTTTTTTGCTTTTTTTATTTTGAATTTGATTTAACTTGTGTTTTTGATTAAAAAGTGTTATAATATGCGATACTTAGGGGGAAATTATGGAAAGAGAATATTACATTTTATATTTAAATAATAATAAATCTAGTAATCCTAGTGTTATTGATAATGTTATTTATAAAGGGGAAGAGTATGATTTACCTGAGGTTATGGAAGAAGCTAAACTTGTTAGTGTTTATGAACCTTTAGAAATTCTTGCTGTTAAAACATTATTTGCTTTTAAAGATGTTATTAGTGGTGAAGTTATTAGTTCTTGTGAAAAAGATAATGAAGATGGTCTTACTTATTATAAATGCGTTAAAGCTAGTAGAAGTGATATTATTCGTATTACTCATAAATATGAAGCTATGTCTAAATATGATATTATGAGATATAAAGAAGGTTTATTAAAAATTAAAGATCTTAGTAATAAGTTATACAAAGAAAGACAAGAAAAATTATTTAAAGAAATTCATGAAGAAAAATATGCTCGTGATTTTTTAGTTAATTTTCAAGAATGGAGTGCTTAGCACTCTTTTTTTGTTACTCCTATTATTCCTGCTATAACACTTGATGTTATAAGGGATAAATAATATACAAGTGAACTGAATGTTATTTTATGTGTTATAAGAGTTATTAATACAAAAATGATAATTATTATTAATGATATTGTAAAACCTTTTAAATAGCCTTTTTTTCTTTCTAAAGAGGCTATTTTATATCCTATTATAAAAAACATAACAAGATTAAATATATAATTTATTATTCTTACAAATTTAAAATTTAATATTTCAAAATAATATAATAAATTTATAAATAATAAATATATAATTAATGATATAAAATAAAATATAATTGTTTTTAAATAATTTCTTTTCATAATTAATTATATGTAATTAATTTGAAAATATTATTCATAATAATAATGGTGATATTATGTTTATTAAAATTATTATTAGAACTATATTCTTTTATTTTTTTATAATTTTAGTTTTTAGAATAATGGGTAAACGAGAAATAGGAGAACTTTCTATTCAAGATTTTGTGGTTAGTATGCTCATTGCGGAAATAGGTGCGATTTCAATTGAAAAATTTAATGATTCTATATTTTTTACTTTAATACCTATTATTATTTTATGTATATTAGAAGTTTTTATGGGAAAACTTTTTCTTAAAACAAATAATGTTAAAAAGATTATTGATGGTAAACCAGTTTTAATAATTAATAAAGGTAAAATTAATTATAAAGAAATGATTAAACAAAGATATTCTCTTGATGATTTATTACTTGAACTTAGAAATAGAGAAATAAAAAATATAAATGATATTGAATATGCGATTCTTGAAAATAATGGTAATTTGAATATTTTTAAATATGAAAATTTAAAAGATAATTTTTATCCTTTTCCACTTGTTGTTGATGGTGTTATTCAATATGATACTTTAGATAATATTAATAAGAGTGATGAGTGGTTAATAAAATATTTAAATAAAAGAGAAATTTTTTTAGATGAAATATTTTATGCTTTTTATAAAGATAATAAAATTTATATTATTAGTCATGATGATTTAGTTAAATAATAATTTTTTTAATTCTTTATAGTACATATATGTTGTTATAATAAGTGTTAATATTATTGATATTATTAAGCTATACATTCCTATTTTTAATAGTGAGAAAAGTATTATTGAAGATAGTTTTATTATTGATGAAATAATAGTTATTTTAATTATGTTTTTAGTATCTGCGATTGAGTTTATTGCTGTTGAAAGTGGTAACTGTAGATAAAATAATATTATAAATGGACTTAATAGTTTTATATAATCAATTCCTTCGTTTGTTTTATATAATAAATTTAGGAAAAAATTTGGAAATAATGAAATCATTATTGTGGAAGTTAAACCAATAAATAGTGATATTAGTGTTACTTGTTTTATTCTTCTGATACAAAGCTTATTGTTAATTTTATAGTTCGATGATATTTCTGGTATTAAAGAAGTAGACATATTTTGTGTAAAAAATTGGCTCATTAATAATAGTGGAATTACATAAGCATTTATTATTCCATATTCATAAATTATATATTCTTTTTTATATCCTACAAAAAGTAATATATTTGTAAGTATGATTGGTTCTAGGAAGTGGGAAAATACTCCTAGTAGTTTACTTGTTGTCATTCTAAGTGAATTTGGTATTGTTTCTTTTATTGCTTCTATATTTATTTTAAAATTATAGTCTTTTATTTTTGGCAAGTAGTGAAACATTATTATTTGAGACATTAATTCTCCTATTATATTGATTAGTATTATAAAACATATTTTATGTATGTTATTTTTTATTTTATTTATAAATAATAGTATTAATATGATTCTTGTTATTTGTTCTATAAAGTTTGATAACATATATGGAAACATATTTTGTTTTCCCCAGTAAAAACCTTTTATTATTGACGAAATACTTATAAATGGCATGGTAAGAGAAACGCATATTAATGGTAAATGAAGTGATGGTGTAGAGAGTAGAGTGGAAGTTATAAATTTTGAAAATATTATTATTATGATGATTATAATTAAATTTATAAGTATTGATATTGGAATTACTGATGAAAATAGATCTTTTGTTCTATATTTTTTATTTGATATTAATCGTGAGATTATTGTTGGATATGAAAAAATAGCTATTGTTGATAAAAGGGATATTGTTGGAGTAAGTAAACTGTAAAGTCCCATTGTTTTTGTTCCAAGGTTTCTTGTAATAATTATTTTTATAATAAAACCTATTATTTTTCCTAGGAAGCCTCCGATTAAAAGGGTAAGTGTTGATATAAGAAATGTATTTTTAGTGTTATTTTTCATAATTAAGTATATGTTTTATTTAACGTTAAATATGTAAACATTTGTAATGTTTATTGAAAATATCATTTTTATATGATAAGATTAAATCAACCTAGATGAAGATATAGATACATAAAACCGACTATGTAATATTATAGGGGAAATAATTGATATATGGCGTTGAATACTGTTGAGTTAACAACAGGATCCCAGGTATTTCATGTTTTCTACCACCTCGTGCGAAGCGAGATTTTATTACACTATGTTTACACTAGGTTTTTTTTATGGTATAATATGCTTGCTTTGAGGGAGGCAATATTATGAATTTATCTAGACTTGAGAGTCTAATAGGTGAAGAAAACATTTCTAAGATTAAGAAATTAAAAGTATTAATTATTGGTCTTGGTGGTGTTGGTGGTTATGCTTTAGAATCGCTTGTTAGATGTGGAGTTGAAAATCTTACCATTGTTGATGGTGATGTTATTAAACCAAGTAATATAAATAGACAAATTGTTGCTACATGTAAAAATAATAATAAATATAAAACTAAAGAATGGAAAAAACGTATTAAATTAATTAATCCTAATGCTAAAGTGAATATTATTAATACTCATATTACTGAGGATAATATAGAAGTTTTATTTAGTGATAATTATGACTATATAATTGATGCTTGTGATACTTCTCGTGTTAAAGTTAAACTTATAAGAGAATGTAATAGTAAAGGAATAAAGTTGGTTTCTAGTATGGGAACAGCTAATAAGTTAGATGCTACTAAACTAGTTATTACAACACTTGATAAAACCAATACTGATCCACTTGCTAAAAAGATTAGACGTGATTTAAGTAAAGAAAAAGAAATTCTTAAAAATGTTGTAGTTGTTACAAGTACTGAGAAGTCCGTTAATAATACTATGCTTGGTTCAACTGCATATGTTCCCGCTGTTGCTGGACTTTATATTACTAATCATATAGTAAATGATGTATGTAAATTACAATTTAAATAATTAATATAAGCACTTAATTTCTAAGTGTTTTTTTATTTCTTTATAATGTTAATTAATGATATAATAATTTATAATAGGTGATTATATGTTAGAGATATCAAATTTAACTAAAATATATAAAAGTAAAAAAAGTGAGGATGTTATTGCACTTGATAATGTATCTTTAAAATTTCCTGAAACTGGTATGGTTTTCCTACTTGGAAAAAGTGGTAGTGGTAAATCAACTTTATTAAATGTTACTGGTGGACTTGATAGTCCGACTAGTGGGGAGATTATAATTAAGGGTAAAAGTAGTAAAAATTTTACACAAGCTGATTTTGATAGTTATAGAAATACTTATGTAGGTTTTATTTTTCAGGATTATAATATTTTAGAAGAATTTAGTGTTTATGATAATATAGCTTTGGCTATTGAACTTCAAAATAAAAAAGTTGATCATGATGTAATTTTAAATATATTAAAAGATGTTGATTTAGAGGGTTATGAAAAAAGAAAACCAAATACATTAAGTGGTGGTCAAAAACAAAGAATAGCAATAGCTCGTGCTTTAGTTAAACATCCTGAAATAATTATGGCAGATGAGCCAACTGGTGCTCTTGATTCAACTACGGGTAAGCAAGTTTTTGATACATTAAAAAAACTTTCTAAAGATAAACTTGTTATAGTTGTTTCTCATGATAGGGAATTTGCTGAAACTTATGCTGATAGAATTATTGAACTTAAGGACGGTAAAGTAATTAGTGATAATAGTAAAGTTTTTAAAAAAAGTAATGAATTAAGTGAAAATATTAATGTTATCGGAGAAACTCTTGTTATTGAAAATGGAAATGAATTAAATGAGAATGAATTTTCTAAAATAAAAGATTTCTTAAAAGATGGAAAGAATATTATTTTATCTAAAGACTCAAAAAATGTTTCTAAATTTAAAAAGATTGCTAAAATTAATGATAATAACGAACAAGAAATGTATGAAGAAACTAATAATGAAAATATCATTTTGAAAGAATATGACCAAAATAAAAATATATTTATAAAATCTAAATTACCTTTAAAACATGCTATTAAAATAGGCTTATCAGGACTTAAAACTAAGTCGTTTAGATTGTTAATTACAATTATTTTATGTAGTACTTCGTTTTTATTATTTGGTTTGTTATCTACTCTGACATTTTATAATAGTCAAAATGTATTTAAGGATACTTTAAAAAATTATGAATATGATTATATTAGATTAGGAAAAGAATATAAAGCTAAAGTTACTGAATATTATGATGAGTTTTCTTATGAGGATGAATATTTTTATGGTACATCTTTTTATGAAGAAGATTATAATAATTTAGTTAAAAAGTATGGTAATGAAGTTTTTTATGGAGTTAATTTAGAAAGTTATATTTCAATTCAAAAAACTAATTCTAAATATTATACTGATTTTTTTACATATTTTTCTTATATAGATGAAAATAATAGTTTAAGAAAAAAGATTCATGGTTCTTATCCAGTGAATGATGATGAAATTCTTCTTTCGAGTTTTATTGTTGACTCTATGATTTATTATAATGCTTATGATTATAATAATGTTGCAATTAATATAAAAAATAGAGAAGATATTATTGGAAAAGAATTTGCATTTGTAGGTAAGAAATATAAAGTTGTTGGTTATTTTGATAGTGGTGAAATCCCATCTAAATATGATGAATTAAAAACATCTAAAAAAGAATCTATACTAGATAGTACATATCATAATTATTTAAAGGATTCATTACATTTAAATGTTTTTGTTAGCAAGAGTGAAATAAACAATTTATCACATAATTCTTTTATAAGTAATTTTAACAGTATATTTGTAGTTGAAAATACATCTATTTTGGATTATTCAACAGTTGTTGTAAAGGGTAAAGATACTTTAAATTTTGCTGAATATTCAAATGCTTCATTTGATAGTTCTAAAAAAGTTAATAAAGATTTGTTATATGGTCGTGAATTTAATGACGATTCTGTATATGTAAGTCCCCTTTTATTTGCTGAGATTGTGGTAAATGAATATGGTGATATATTAAATGCTAATCCTGATAATGAAAAAATATATTTAAAGGCTGTTAATATTATGCAGGGTGGGGAAAATAAAGAAGAAGGTTTTATTAAGTATAGTGTTGATGAAATAATTGAATATTCAAAAGAATTATTTGATGAAATTAATGATAAACTTGTTATTGATGTTAAATTGTTTTCTAATGAGGATAATATTTCTTATGGTGATATATATAACTATAATATTGATGGTGTATATTTTGGTGAATTAAGTAGAAATGTTATAGTTTTATCTGATAAATCATTTAATACACTTTGGGATATTCATAAAAAGAAAATAAGGTATTATACTTTGACTGAAACTAAGTATGTTGTTCAAACTACACCTTATCAATATGTATATGTACCTGCCCAAAAAAATGATGAATTTATTAATGATTTATGGAATATTTATGATGGTAAATCTTTTATAGATGATGCATCTAAATATTCTATGACTAGTACTTTTACACACAATTTATATTTTCTTAATGAATATATAGATATTCTTTCATCAGTATTTTTATATGGTGGTATATTCTTATGTATTTTTGCATTGTTGTTACTTTCTAATTTTATTTCATTGTCTATAAGTAATAAGACAAAAGAGATTGGTATATTAAGAGCGGTTGGTGCTAGAAGTATAGATGTATTTAAAATATTCTTTTCAGAGTCATTTACTATTATGGTGATATGTTTGGTATTATCTATTGTTATGACAAATTTAGCTGCTGATTCATTAAATAAATCTTTAGCAGGTGAATTGGGTGTTTCAGTATTTGTTTTTGGATTTGTTTCATTAGCAATTATGATTGCGGTTGCATTTGTAGCAACAGTTGTTGCAACATTTTTACCAGTTAGAAAAGCCGCTAAAAAGAAACCAGTTGAAACTATTAGGTCATTATAAAAAACGTTCAAATGAACGTTTTTTTGTTTAAGCAATTTCTTTGTATTTATTAGCTAGTACATATATATCTTTACTGCTCATAAATATTAATACTGAATTTTCATATTTTAATAGTTTTTCTGGTTCATCCATACCGATATGTTCACCATTTTTTAATTCATCTATTATCCAGTATGCATTTACATCTTCATATCCAACTTCAATTCTGTCTTCACCAATATCAAGAACGTAAGATTTATCTGCAAGATTTAATGCATCAGCAAATTCTTTATAAAAATATTTAACTCTTGATTTTGTGTGTGCTTTAAATAGGGCAACTATGTATTTATCTGGATATTTTTTTCTTGCTGCTTCTATTGTAACTCTTACTTCAGTTGGATGATGTGCATAATCATCAATTAAGATATTTGATTTAAATTTTTCTTCTATAAATCTTCTTTTTGCATGTTCTATTTTAGTAACTTGCTTTCTTATTTCATCTTTATTTATATTTTCTAAATAACATACAGTTATTACTGATAATAAGTTTAGTACTAAATGGTCTCCTACGAAAGGTAGGGTATAAGTATCAAATTTTTCTCCTTTAATATATACATCTAATGTTGTTTGATCATTTTCTACTATAACATTTTTTGCAACAATATCGTTATCTTCTTTAAATCCATAATAGTACGAATCTAATTCTTTATTTATTTTAATATAATGTACATTTTCATCATCGCCACATAGAATTACGGCTTTTCTAGCTTTGTTTGCGAAATTATTAAATGCATCAATTACATCATTTAAATCTTTATAATAATCAGTATGGTCTAATTCAACATTTGTTATAATTGCATAGTATGGATTATATGCTAGGAAATGTCTTTTATATTCGCAAGCTTCTAGTGCAAAGTATTCATTTCCTTTAATAGCATGTCCGGTTCCATCTCCAATTAAATAATTTATTCCAAGGTTTTCAAATAATTTTGCTACCATAGTTGTAGTAGTAGTTTTACCATGGCAACCAGATACAGCTATTAATTTAGTTTCTTTTGTAATTTGATCAATCATTTCTTGGTAAGTATATATTTTTAAATTTAATTCTTTTGCTCTTTGTACTTCTGGGAAATCGTCATTGAAAGCATTTCCTTTTACAATAGTCATTCCTTCTTTTATATTGTCTGGATTAAATTCATAGAATTTGATTCCTTTTTCTATTAATCCTACTTCTGTAAAGAAATGATCTGGTTTATCACTTCCAGTAACATTGTAACCAAGTTCATGCATTATTTGCGCAAGTGAACTCATTCCGCTTCCTTTAATTCCTATAAAATAATATAACATTTTCATCACCTTTAATTAATTATACAATATATTTGTAAATTTTTAAATAAAATGGATTTTAATATTTTTATTATGATAAAATAATTTTGGAGGTTATTATGAAGAAATTTTTAATTTTTATGATTATAATTATTAGTTCTTTATTTTTGACAGGTTGTGGTAAAAAAGAAATTACTGTTAATGATTTTTTAAGTGTTGCTGGTAGATATAGTTATATATCTGAGGATATAACTAATAAGGAAAAAGAAAATAATCCTAAAATCGTTCAAAGTATTTCTACTACTAATAATAGTGATATTGAAATAAAATTTATTGTATTTGAAGATTTAAATTCTGCTTTTAATAAATATTCTATTATTCAAAAAGAAGTAGAGAAGTTTAAACAACAAGGTTATTTATTTAATAATGTTTCTGAAACTAATTATGAAAGTTATGCTTTAAATACTGAGGAAAACTATTATTATGTTGCTAGACTTGATAAAACTTATCTTTATATTAAAGGAAATTATAAATCTAAAGATGAAATAGTAAGTTTTGTTGAGGAGATAGGTTATTAATAAAATGTATGATTTCATACATTTTTTATTTTGAATAATAAAAATTTGTAATCTATTTAATTATTTTATTTAGAGATAGAACTCTGTCTATAACATCTTCACTGCTATATAAGTCATATTTTGGGGCTCTATCTAATTCTGGAATATTAAACATTTCCCAATATTTTAATTTAATATGATAGCTAGCAACTCCTTTTGGAGTGTTAATTCCTGCTATAAAACTATCATTAAACATTGGGTCATTTTCTTCATCAAAATGTTTTTTAGATTTCCATGCTATTTCAGGTAGTAAATTACATAGGGTACAAAATAAAGTAATTCTATGTTTATATAAATCTCCAAAAGTATGGTGTCCATCACTAATTTCTTTAGTAGATATTTCACCAGAAGTTTTGCTTTCGAGAATCAAATTGTTTATATCATCTATTTTTGACATATTTTCAGCTCCGTTTTTTATAAAATATTTACAAGAAAAAACGAACCTTTGTAGGTTCGTATTAATTCTTTATGGTGCAGGTGAAGGGACTTGAACCCCCAAGGATTGCTCCGCTAGATCCTAAGTCTAGTGCGTTTGCCAATTTCGCCACACCTGCAAACATTAGTGGTGGACCTTGTAGGACTCGAACCTACAACCGCCCGGTTATGAGCCGGATGCTCTAACCAATTGAGCTAAAGGTCCAACGCCATTTAATAATAACACAAAAAAAATGGAATTACAATATCTTTTTAAAAAAATATTTTAATTTTTTAAATTTGTGATATTATATTAATAGGAGAATATTAAATATGATTATATTGAAACACAAAAATTCTTTTGTAAAATTTATTTTATATTATTTTGTATTATTTTTAGTTTTGTTTGTTATAGTTAATTTATTTGACATTACTAATGAAAAGGATGTTTCTGAAGTTGAGACATCTATTATACAAAATAATGAAGATAATTACAGTATATATGTTGAATATCCTAGGTTTCATGATGATAAAATAGATACTATTATAACTGATATTATTTATTCTTATGTTAAAGAGTTTAAATATGATTTAGATAGTAATAGATCACTTGATATGAGTTATGAGTTATTTTATTATGAAGATTATGTTAAT
>JAZUBJ010000126.1:0-2475 GCA_045638445.1 Bacilli bacterium
CGATCCGACTTGTAAAAGTTCATTCAGGTGAAAAGGGTAATCAAAATTATTTACACCCTGAATTTTTAAAACCAATAATAGATTATGTAAAAGGTACAGTTGTTGAATGTAATACTGCTTACGATGGAGAAAGAAATACTACAGAAAAACATAAAAAGTTAATAAGTGATCATAATTGGGATAAATATTTCAATGTAGATATAATGGATAGTACTGGTGATATAGAGCTTCCTATAGAAACATTTAATGTAATAGATAAAACATATTTAGGGAAAAATATAGAAAATTATGATTCAATGCTTGTAATATCACATTTTAAAGGACATCCAATGGGAGGCTATGGTGGAGCATTAAAACAACTTTCAATTGGATGTGCATCATCAAGAGGAAAAGCATGGATTCATTCTGCAGGTACTACAACTGATGTAAATACATTTTGGAATAACCTTCCTGAGCAAGATAAATTCTTAGAATCAATGGCAGATGCAGCGTATGCTGTACACAATTATTTTAATAATAATATAGTTTATATTAATATAATGTGTAATATGTCAGTTGATTGTGATTGTTGTAAAAAAGCAGAAGACCCTTGTATGAAAGATATTGGAATATTATCATCAAATAATCCTGTCGCACTAGATAAAGCTTGTATGGATTTAATTTATGCATCAAACGATCCAGGAAAAGAACACTTCTTAGAAAGAGTTGAGTCAAGAAATGGTACGCATACAATAGATGTTGCAAGTAAATTATTTAATTTTACTAATTATGAACTTATAAATATAGATGAGGCATAGAAATATGTCTTTTTATTTTGTTAAATAAAAATGTTAAAAAATGTCAAAACACACTCCAGAAATCACGTAACATAAAAATACTAGCATTCCATGCTTGATAAGTTATGGGGGAGGTGATACAATATAATTGTATCACCATAGGAAGATGATAAAGGCATGGTAATATAAAAAGAATAATGATAAAAGGGTAGTGATATATGACTAAAGTATGAACATAATAATAAATAAAATATAAAAATTATATTAGAGGAGAAAATGAATTATGAAAAGAAAACAAAAGAATGCTTTTACGTCAATGCTGTCAACTTAAGGATTTTTATTAATAATTGAAATATTAATTTATATATAGAATGAATAATAACATAAAATGTAAATTAAAAAATTATACACAATTTGCATTTTTTTTTAGAAAAGCGGTTGACAAATTCTGGGGGGGGGATTTATAATAGAGATAAGTATAATATAGAGGAGGAAAAGCAATAATAAATAACACAAAATATATATACTAATATTCGTGAGGTGATGTTAGTTTGAGTTTTGTTAGGTTTAAAAATATTATGTCTTCATTAGATGATAAAGAATATAAGAAGGTTGGAGTGCCTGGAGATAATAAATTCATAAGAAATAGAAAGATGTCTTTTGTAGATATAATTTTATTTATATTAAATAATAAAGGAAAAACACTAACAATAGAACTCAATGATTATATGGAAAAACATGGAAAAGAACGTATAACAAAACAGGCATTTTCAAAACAAAGGCAAAATATAAATCCAGAGATATTTAAAAAGTTAAATACTGATTATATAAAAATGATATATGAACAGAGGGAAATATTTAAATATAAAGGGTATATAGTTTTAGCAGTAGATGGCTCAATGATAGAGATGCCAAACTCACCTGAATTAAAGGAATATTATGGCCTTCAAAAAGGTCAGGAAGGAAGTGTAGGAAGAGTAAGAGGAAGATGTTTAGGAGTATATGATTGCCTAAATAAGATAATGGCTATAACGAGATTAGACCCCTATAACGTAAGTGAAAAAAGACAAATAGAAGAAGAATTGGACACTGTATTAAAAATATATAAAGATGAAAAAATTATACTAATATGTGATAGATTTTATTTTGGAATCTCATTTGTAAATGAATTAAATAAAAAAGGAATAAAATACATAATAAGAATGCAAAATAAGCATTATAAAAAAGAAAAATTAGAAATGCAAAGTAATGATGAAGAAGTAAATTTAAAAGTAAGAACAAATAGTGTATTTTATGCAGAAACAGAAGAAGAAAGAAATGAGTTAAAGAAAATAAAATATGTAAAAACAAGAATAATAAAAACAATAATACCAAGTGGAGAAGAAGAACATCTTGCAACTAATATAAGTAAGGAAGAATTGTCTTCAAAAGAAGCAGAAGAATTATATTTTGGGAGATGGGAAATAGAAAAAGCGTTTGATATAATAAAAAATAAAGTAAAGATAGAGAATTTTACATCACATAAAGTAATAGGTGTAGAACAAGATTTTTACTCACAAATGTTTTTATATAATGTATTAGAAGATATAAGAATAGATACAGGAGAAATAGTAAAAGGACAAAAAGAAGGCTTAAAATATGATTATAAAGTAAATACGAATGTAATGGTAGGAATGCTTAGAGAAAAATTAATGGAAAT
>JAZUBJ010000127.1:0-2964 GCA_045638445.1 Bacilli bacterium
ATTTTTTTTGTTTTTTGTTGCCCATAACGGCGAGTGTAAAAAATATAAAAAGGTTTTGTTTTACTTTTCCTTAAAAAGTAAATCTTAAAGTTTTTTATTTCTTGCTATTGCTATATTGATAAGATTATGATACAATCAATATGAAAGGAGTAGGAAGTATGTATCAAGATGTTATTACGGATCGTTCTTTAATTCATTTAGAAGACATGTTATTTGATTTAGACCATTATTCTTTTGATAGAGATATAATTAAGCTATTAAACGAATTAAAAACTCTAGTAAAAAAGAAAATGTATAAAGATGAGTTTAATCCTGGTGGCTATGATATTAAAGAAACTCAATATATAATTCATTATGTATTTGATGAAAATACTATTGGCATAAAAAAGGACAATTAATATTGTCTTTTTTTATTTTCTTATTTATAAAATTATGATATAATCAATATAGCAATATATAGGGGTTATTTATATATTGTGTGATATAAAGAGTAAAGGAGAGATAAAATGGCTCAGTTAGAGAAAAGAGATATTACGAGAGTCAATATGAATTTACCTACTCAAATGGTAAATAAGGTAAAAGAATATGCTGAAGAATTAGGACTACCTATAACTCAAGCATATACAGTTTTAATTAATATGGCATTAGAACAGAAAGATGTTATTAAATTAATGCCAAGTTTAATGAAAGGTATAACTGATTTGAAAGAGTTATCAGATAGTCAAAAGTTGTGTGATAATGAAGTTGAATAGATTGATGTGTTGGTGTGGGGCCCCATACCGAAATGGTGGGGCCACCACCATACACTATTAACTTGATTATTATTAAACATTAGCAGAAAATATTTCCGCTAGGAAGGAGGTAATTAGTGAAGATAGATGTATTGCAAGATACTACTATCGGGCAAGAAGATTATGTTTGCGTAAAGAAAATGAACCATATTTATGAAATCTGCTATTTAGAACATCGTAATAATGTATGTCCTATTCAAAAATTAGATAAAGATAGTTATGTTGTTCTTAATACTGGCGAAGTTAAAGATTGTAATCATATTGAAAATAGGTCAGAGAATAAATTGCAAGTTTCTCAATCACTTAAAAGATTAAGAGATTATATTAATACTAATGTTGTTGATGTAAATAATTGTAAATGGATAACTTTAACTTATGCTGAAAATATGACTGATACTAAAAGACTTTATAATGATTTTAAAAAATTTGTCATGAGATTTAAATATAAATATGGAAAATTTGAGTATATCGTTGCTTGCGAACCTCAAGGTCGTGGTGCATGGCACTGTCATTGTATTATTATTTTTGATAAAAAAGCCCCATTTATAGCTAATAAAGAAATTGAAGCATTATGGGGACAAGGTTTTACTAAAACTAATAAATTAGATGATATTGATAATATAGGCGCTTATTTAACTGCTTATCTTGGCGATATGGATCTTGCTAGTTGTAAAGATAATAAAATTTCTTTTAACGAAGAAGATATAAAAGTAATTACTGAAATTGGTAATATAAAATTAAAAACACCTAAGAAATTTGTCAAAGGTGGTCGATTATCAATGTATCCTCCAGGATTTAATATTTATCGTATTAGTCGTGGAATTAAAAAACCAGTAAAAGAATATTATTCTTATCATGTAATAAAAGAAAAAGCAGGTTTACAACTACCTACTTATTCAAAAGCTATTCAATTAACTGATATTGAAAAAAACTTTTCTAATAAAATTATCTATGAGTATTATAACACCAAAAGAAAATAATTTCAATTCAATCGTAGAAAATTTTATTATGATGTCATTTTATAGTTCCAGAAAGGAGTTATTTAATGAGTAATAAAAAAGTTGATATTTATGAAGAATTTAAAAATGATAAATACTATCTTTGTAATGATTATTTGCCATTACAGACTAATTTAACCGATATTATCGAGTTAAGAGCAGCATTAATTAATCATTATAATATCTATGTAAAATCATTAAAACAAATTACAAAGAGTGAATATATGAACTATTTGAAAAAAATGAAAAATGTTTATACTGATTATTTTGAAATCTATAAAACTTGTTTCTAATATTTAAATGTGTATTTTTATAAATTAGATTTACATTTTGTGTAAATGAGTAAATATTGTGATACAATATAGTTGGTGAGACTATGAAAACAAAGGAAATAATTGCAAATGAACTAGGAATATCAAGAAAAACTTTATATAATTATATGGAAGAATTAAAAATAAAAGAGTTAAATGAAGAAAACTTAAAAATTATCGAAGAGTATGTAAAAAAGAAAAATAAAAGTAAAGAATTATCTAAAGCTGAATTACTTGAAGAACTAGAACAATTAAAATTAAAAAATGCAGAATTAATTAAACAAAATGAAACCCTAGAAAAAGGACAAGATGTTTTATTACAGCAAGTAGAATATTATCGTAATAGTATAGATTCAGAAATAAGGCAAATTAAACAAAACATGACTTTATTATTAAACCCACCTAAAGAAGAAAAAAAGTCGTTCTGGGACAAGTTATTTAAGTCCTAGCAAGCACTGAATTTGTACTCCTAACAAATTCGTATTTTGATAACATGTCAAAATACCTAGGGGGTTAGTTAGAAATTTTGACAAGATCATAACACACTACACTATTGACAAAATTATCAATAATGGTGTGTTTTTCTGTTATGGTAGTAAGACACAAATAAAAATGTCAATAGAACCGTGGAATAAAGCTACTGCATTTATGCCGCGAAAGTCTATTGATGTTTTTATGTGTCCCAATACTGGTGTAAAAGAAAAACAAAAAAGAATGCCAAACATTTTTTTTGTTTTTTGTTGCCCATAACGGCGAGTGTAAAAAATATAAAAAGGTTTTGTTTTACTTTTCCTTAAAAAGTAAATCTTAAAGTTTTTTATTTCTTGCTATTGCTATATTGATAAGATTATGATACAATCAATA